>CACYHU010000027.1 GCA_902774215.1 uncultured Chloroflexota bacterium | reverse complement strand
GTAGCCTCCTCTTTGCTTGTGGTAATCCCATCATTGTCGACTTCATTTTACTGGTAAATCCACGTGTTCGCAAATGGGGCTACTTCATATTATCTAACACCTGATACCTAACACCTACCTCCTAACAAACACTAAACTCTCCCCAGTCACAATTTTTCTCTATGATGCGGACGAAGGACTGCAGGGAGATTGAAACATCCGGAACACAAAGCACACGGTCTTCCGCAGCCGCGGTTCCGCAGACGCCTTTTCCCATCGGGATGCGGATACAGGCGGGACGTCCCCAAAAAGGTCCCAGGATCAGGACATCCTCCCGAAGCAGGTAATAACCTGCCCAGTTGATTTCTGACAGCGACTCACCCAGCAGAGCGGCAGTATTGGCCAGATTGGGCAGCACCAGCCGCTCGTCGGCCGTCAAAGCTTCAGCCTGCTGAATCATCAGCGGATAATCATTTTTCATTGATCCATCAAGAATTGTCTGCATAAACACCTTTCCTACTATAAGAGCTCACTTTGCATTCCGGAGGGTATGCTTCGCAAGGCGCGGGATCGAAAGTTCGTGTGTTTGCGAAAGCTGCAGCCCGCGCCTGATTTCCGGGGGCCTGCGGCCCCCAATCCCCCGCTGTGTCAGCGGTCTCTTTTTGACTCACCCGCAAAATGCGGCGGGTACCTTTTCAGCTTCAGCTTTTACCTGATCAGAGATATGCTTCCGCCCAGGTTTTCAGTTCCTGCGGCGTAACAGCCGCGGGAAAACGTTTTCCGCCCATTACCTTCGCGTCACCGGACAAATTCTGTATATTTTTCGGCGCTTCGCCCAAATCCGATCCGCCGGAAGTCGCAAAAGGCACAACTGTCTTTCCGCTGAAATTATAAGACGTGATAAAGGTATCGATAATGGAAGGTTCGCGGTACCACCAGATCGGGAACCCGACAAAAACAACATCATATTGTCCCATATTCTCAACACGGGAAGCGATTTCAGGGCGGCAGTCACGGTTTTTCATTTCGAGCGTACTGCGGCTGCGGGTATCCGACCAGTCAAGGTCGGCATTGGTATAGCACTGCTTCGGGACGATCTCAAAAAGGTCCGAATTAATGGCACAGGCAAGTTTTTCCGCCACACCGCGCGTCACTCCGCCTGCACTGAAATACGCGGTCAGGACTTTACTCATTCTCATACCTCCTGTATCGAATCCGAGCCGGCGAAAACAGGTCATTTCCGGCTCAGGAAAAATAAATCAATGTTTCTCAGCGACTGACTCAAGAAATGCCACCGCTTCCGCAAAGCCTCCGCAGGTCTTGAAGCTGTCGGATACACGAATCGCAGCTTCACGATATTTCGGATCATCCAGCACCGCCGTTAGAGCAGCCATAACATCCTTCTCCGAAATCGACTGCAGGCGGATCCCCGCGCCCAGCTCTTCCGTCCGCTTTGCGACTGCCTCCTGTTCAGGTGTCTGCGGAAAAAGCACCAGGGGTGTTTGAAAATACAGGCCTTCAGAAGCCGAATTCATCCCGCAATGGGTAATAAAGGCGTCCGCAATGGAAAGGACTGCCATCTGATCCACCGACTCATAGACCTCAATATTTCCGGGGAGGTCATCAAAATGTTCCGGATTTGTCCCCATGGAGATAATGACCTGCCAATCTGTTTTTCCAAGCACGGAAACACAGTTCCGGTAAAAAGTCCTGTTCTGGTTGACAGTCCCCATAGAAATATAAACGCACCGCTCCGCCTTTTTTTCAACAGGATGGACAACAGGACGGATAGACGGCCCGATAAAATGGTAAAGATCCGAGAACGTCTCTGAGCATGGCTGGAAATATTTTGAAGTATAAACGATCGTATTGGTTTCGTTATCGTTCTGCACAATATCCAGGAAACCCTTCACCGGATAGCCTTTTTCCTGCAGCCTTTTGATCTGATGACCGATCCGCGGCATAGCCAGGAGCATTTTCACAGTTTCCATGAAACCATGGTTCATATATTTCGCTGAATATTTATTGAAAGCAAAGGTGGTCGTAGAACAAACATAAGGGAGACCGTGCTTCATTGCGGTCAGCTTCCCCCAGAAGGCAACGGAATCCGACACAATGACGTCGGGGTTGATCTTCCGGATCCATTCTGATGACATCTCATCCAGCGCAAGGGTCGAAGAAACAAGCAGTTCGGAGGCAAAGGCTTTATCCTTGCCGACCCGGTCGGCATTCTCCTTGTCCTCCATTTCAAAATCATAGCCATCGCAGCTGATAAAAACCGCACCGGCATCCTCAATTTTCTGCCGGAACATCTCGAAGGAAAAGTAAAAGACCTGATGCCCGCGGGCAGTCAGTTGCGGGCAGTCAGTTCCCTGACCAGGCCAAGTGTGGGATTTGTATGGCCATGTGCAGGAATACAAAACCAGGCAATTTTCATTTTGACCTCATTATCTGATCGATACAAAAACCGTTTTTTCAGGAAACACTGATTCCTTTTTGCTCTATGAGAATGAGCCGGATGCAGCCTGTTCTGTGTACTTAACATAAACTTTGACAGTTATTCTTTCGACGTATAAGCCGAAATAAAAAAATCCTGATCAACAAGGAAATTGCCCTCCGGCGTTTATGCTGCTGCGCAGCAGGCGCGGAGCGAGCGTCAGCCGGTGGCAGAAAAAACTCCCCGCGCCTGAGTTCTCAGTCGGGGGCGCGGGCTGAACCTTGTCACCCGCTGCCCCCGACACCCCCATTTTTGACAGATGTTCTTCCGGATGATGTTATTCAGGACGAAGCCAATGGCTGCGGAACTCCTGTATCGAGTCTTAACCGAACGCAGCTCGTACATTACAGAGCAGACTGATACTAATACCGCAAAGTTTGCGAAGGCCTGTATCCGTCCGGCGATTTTTAGATTTGTCAAGGTTCTTTTATTTCCCGACTATTTTGTCGAGGCTGCATATGCCAGGTTTTAATTACTTACCCCGAATGGATCAGTGTTTTCTCAATTTTCAGCGAAGATTACATCATGTCAAAGCAGGGCTTCGACTATCTGCACCACTCACAAAACAGACATTATTTTACAGCTTCAAAGCATAATACGACATGGCCATCCAGAAGCTGAGCGAGTTCCGGCTGTGTCTTATCCGTGATATGACCGAGGCGTGTATAAGCCCAGGAGTTTGATCCGTAAAAAACCACGATCCGGTCACCGGAATACAGGACAATATCACCGGGGCCGGTAACCGTCTGAACATCATTCCGGGGCAGGCTCATCCCGATCGAGCCGACCTGTTCGAAGCCCCCGTAAGGCGACATTTCGATCACCAGTGGTCCCGACTTCACCAGATCCCTCAGTGCCGCAACACTCTCATTCTCTTCCCAGTCAACAGACACCGCTGTATCATTGATCCGCATCGACAGTCCCATAGGATCCTCCTTCAGCAAAGATTTTACAAAATCCAGCACCAGCTGCTCCGCATAGATTTCATTATCGCCCTTGAAATTATGCCCCGCACCGGGAATCACCACATATTTTACATCCGGGAAAACCCCGGCAGCCCGCTCGGAATAAGCGATCGGGGCGATTCCGTCATTATCACCGTGAACAATCAGCACTTTACCGGGATAATTCCGCATCACATCATAAATATCAAAGGAGAGGACATCCTCCGCGTAGATCCGTCCCACTGTCCCGGCGATAAGCGTAAATGTTTCGGGAATATTTTCCTTATCCGGGAAAGCTTCACGGATAAGGTCCTGCACGACATAATAGGGAGACAAAACGATAAGACCGGCAATATCATCCGGACGGGTACCGGCGACATAAGTCGAAACGACCCCGCCCTGGCTGTTGCCCATCAGGAAGATCTGCGAGGGATCGATCTCCGGAAGTCCGCGCAGGGCATCGACCGCGGCGTTCAAATCGGCAGCTTCAGTCAGGACAGACATCTCTGTCATCGTCCCGTCACTGCGGCTTTCAAAACCACCGCCGATAAAGTCAAAGATATACGCGGCCAGTCCGTTCCGGGCAAACAATTCCGCATACTGAAGCAGATCGTTGTGGCTCCCGCCATAGCCATGAGAAAGCACAACGAGCGGCACATTTACTTTATTCTCCGGAAGATACAGTTCGCCGTAGATCCGCATCCCGTCCCGCTCCAAAGGGAATTCATCGATACGATAATTCTCCTGCGCCAGAGCAGGGTTCAAAAATAAAGTATTTAATGAACAAAGCAAAGCGAAAATGATATAACAAAGCCGTCTCATCTTACCTCCGACTTCCTGTACTCCGACCGGTCCGGAAAATAATTAATTTTTCCTGATTCAATATCATTATTATAATTGTATTCATGCTGACAGGTATAATATCAGATAAATAAAAGTTAGAAAGATGTAATTCTGCGGCAGGCAGATAAATGAGGGCGGCAAAATGATGAACAGCAGCGTAATACAGGGTATTTTGATCCCGTTTTTCGGGACAGTTCTGGGCTCAGCCTGTGTATTTTTCATGAAAGGGCAAATGAGTGACCGTCTGAACCGTGCTTTGACCGGGTTTGCCTCGGGTATTATGGTTTCCGCATCATTTTTCAGTCTGCTGAAGCCTTCACTGGAACAAACCGCAGCAGCCGGCGGGCTGGCTGCTTTTATGCCGGCAGTCAGCGGATTTCTGGTCGGGATGCTCTTTTTGCTGCTGCTGGATAACATCATTCCCCACATCCACCTGGACAACACCCAGGAAGGTCCGCAGAGCCGTCTGAAAAAAACGACCATGATGATGCTGGCAGTCACACTGCACAACCTGCCGGAGGGAATGGCGGTCGGGATCGTTTACGCCGGATGGATGTACGGCAATGAACAGATATCAATGGCCGGTGCATTATCCCTTGCGCTAGGCATTGCGCTGCAGAATTTTCCGGAAGGAGCGATCATTTCCATGCCGCTGCGTGCAGAAGGAATGCCGAAAATGAAGACCTTCCTCTGCGGGGTCCTCAGCGGGATCGTTGAACCCATCGGCGCGATCCTGGTGATACTGGCGGCCGGCGTTTTTGTTCCGATGCTGCCTTTTCTGCTGGCATTTGCCGCCGGGGCAATGTTTTATGTCGTTGTGGAAGAGCTTATCCCTGATATGTCATCCGGTGAACACTCCAACATCGGCACAATCTGCTTCGCTGTCGGGTTCGCGCTGATGATGGCACTGGATGTCGGTCTGGGATAAAAGGTCAATCGTATCAGTTCAGGACCGGGTGCTCTGTTCCGAACAGATGTCTCAGTCAATATATGATTTGATGGAGGTATAAGAAGCGGCGCCGATCACGATATGATCCATCAGCGGGAGTTCCATTTTCTTCCCGACTTCGATCACGTTTCTCGTAACGACGATGTCGGCAGCGCTCGGAGTCGGGTCCCCGGAGGGGTGGTTATGAACCATCACAAAACAGGCGGCGTTCTGTAAAAGGGGTTTTTTGAAAACCTCGGCGATGCGGATATTCGAGGTGTTGATCGTCCCGGAATAAAGCCTTTCCTCGCGTATGATATACCGCTTGGTGTCGAGGCTCAGAATCCAAAGCTCTTCATGGTCCAGATGTTCCAACTGATAATGGAAATATTCATAAACATCCTCCGCCGTGTCGATACGCTGCCGCTCATCGTTTGAACGGATGGACTTGGAAAAACGGCGTCCCAATTCGATAGCCGCGAGGATGCCGGCTGCTTTGGCAGGGCCGATGCCTTTGATCTCGCCAAGCTGTTCTTTTTTCAGCCGGCGCAATCCTGCCAGGCCGCCATGATCCTTCAAAATGTCATTGGCAAGCTCGAGCACGTTGCGGTCTTTTGTCCCGCTGCCCAGCAAAATAGCCAGCAATTCCGCATCGGAAAGAGCTTCAGAACCGTAATTCAGAAGCTTCTCCCTCGGTTTGCTTTCATCCGTAAAATCAGAAATCCGAAAATGATCCATTGTATAAATTTCCTGCAGCCTGTTCCCGGCAGTGTAGTCCCACTGACCACTGACCACTGACCACTAAAATTATATCGAATTATCTGCATGACATATCACAGGAAAGCTGCGACATGTGATATAATCATGATGGTTAATTCTGCTGAATTGCCAATGAAACAATGTACTTTTTTTTTGCGGAGGCAAATATGACAAAAACACTTGCAATTCTGACCGGCGGAGGCGATGTCCCCGGGCTGAACGTAGCGATGAAAGCCGTGATCGTAAATGCTCTGGAAGCCGGTTACCGCGTTTTGGGTATCCGACGCGGCTGGGGCGGTCTGCTGAACTACAATCCGGAAGATCCCGAAACAAAGGCCACATACATTCGTGAACTTTGCTATAATGACGTTCGCAAGATCGACCGTTCCGGCGGTACCTTCCTTCACTCATCCCGGACCAATCCGCAGAACGTGAAGAAAGACGTCATTCCCGATTTTCTGAAAGATTCCCCGCTCGGCGTTCAGAAAGATGAAACCACCTGGGACTATACCCCGCACGTAATGCGCAACCTGGAAAACCTGGGCATCAACTATCTCGTCACCGTCGGCGGTGATGATACCCTGAGCTACACAGTCCGCATGCACAATGAAGGCATTCCGGTTGTCGCCATCCCGAAGACCATGGACAACGATGTATTCGGCACTGACTACTGCATCGGCTTTTCCACTGCCATGACCCGCTCGGTCGAAGTCATCACCAACATGCGCACCTCCCTGGGTTCCCATGAAAGAATCGGTATCATCGAGCTTTTCGGCCGCAATTCCGGCGAAACCAGCCTGATCGCGTCCTACCTTGCCTCCACAGATCGTGCTGTCATTCCTGAAGTTCACTTCAACATTGACAAACTCTCCGAATTCCTGCTCACAGACAAAAGGAACAACCCGTCCCACTACTCCGTGCTGACCATCTCCGAAGGCGCCATCATGGAAGGCGGTGATGTTATCGAAACCGGCGAAATGGATGCTTACGGCCACCGCAAGCTCGGCGGCATCGGTATGATCGTCGCTGAAGCAGTCAAGAAGCGCACCGGCTCCAACGTGATGTACCAGCAGGTCGGCTACATGATGCGCTCCGGTGCACCGGACTCTCTGGACCGCATGGTTGCCTCTTCCTTCGGTAATCTGGCCTGGCAGTGTGTTGAACGCGGTGACACCGGCCGTATGGTCGCGCTGCACGGCGGTAAATACACCACCGTCCCGGTAACCATGATCCTTTCCGGCAAGAAGATCGTCGATATCGCTGCTTACTATGATATCGAAAAGTACCGCCCGAAGATCAAGGACTTCCTCGGCGTCCCGATGTTCCTCAGCTAATTACCGGCAGGCAGCTGCCAGCAGGCAGTTGTCAGTTTTTCAGAAAAAAGGCCGTCTCCCGGCCGAAGCACCGGGAGACAGTTTCCAAAAAATAAGGAGTAAAAATGATCGTTACTACAAAAGATTTGTTCAAAGCTGCTTACGGCAAATACGCAATCGGCGCTTATAACATCAACAACGCCGAACAGATCATCGGTCTGTTCGAAGGCAACATGCAGTCAAAAGCCCCGTTCATCATCCAGATTTCCAAGGGTGCCCGCAAATACACCAGCACCATCATGCTCGAAGGTCTGATCCGCAGCGCCGACAAGATGTACCCGGATGCCATTTTCGCAGTCCATCTTGATCACGGTGATGAAGAAACCTGCTACGACTGCATCAACAGCGGTTTCTATTCAAGCGTCATGATCGATGCCTCCTCCAAGCCGTTCGATGAGAACGTCGCCACCACCAAGCGTGTTGTCGACGCAGCTCATGCCAAGGGTCTGGTTGTGGAAGCAGAACTCGGCCAGCTGGGCGGCGTGGAAGAACACGTCACCGTCTCCGAAGCCGACGCAAAACTGACCGATCCGGATTCCGTGAAAGAATTCGTTGAAAAGACCGGTGTTGATTCCCTCGCAGTCGCGATCGGTACCTCCCACGGTGCTTTCAAATTCTCCGGTTCCCAGAGCCTGCACTTCGACGTCCTGGCCGAGATCCAGAAGCGCGTCCCGGGCTTCCCGCTCGTCATGCACGGTTCCTCCTCCGTTCCGCAGGAAGAAGTTGCCCGCATCAACGCAGCCGGCGGTAACCTTGCCGGTGCGAAGGGTGTCGACGACAACCAGTTCCTGCAGGCCGCGAAACTCGGCGTGACCAAGATCAACATCGATACCGATGGCCGTCTGGTCTGGACCCGCGTACATCGCGAATACTTCCGCGATCATCCGGAAGCCTTTGACTTCCGCCCCGTCGGCAAGATCTTCATGTCCGAATATGCCAACTTCATCGCCGCCAAGAATGTTAAACTCGGTTCCGCCGGCCAGCTCGAAGAAGTCCGCAAACTCATCAACGGCTAAGATCCGTTTTCAATGTCAAAAAACTGCCGCTTTCCTGCGGCAGTTTTTCTATAGAAACGAAAGCCCCGCCATTAGGACGGGGTTTGTGTTTTATATAAAAGCTATTCCTGCTCCAGCGTATTCCTGTAAAAGCACGATCAAACTCAAATCATACAAGCTTCATAAAAAGTGACATTCATCACCTTTTTAGGGTATAATATTTAGTCCATGTGATTTTACCAATTATTCGGCGGGTCGTACTTGTGCGCTGATTTGTGGTAGGAAGACACTGTCAAAGAATTTAAATGGAGGCCAATTTGACTACTACACAGCATACGAAATCCTATGCGCGTATTCCGAATGTCTACCCTCTGCCGGGTTTTATTGACATACAGCTTGATTCTTTCAGACGGCTGAAGGAATACGGTATTGCGGAGCTTCTTGATGAAATTTCTCCGATCGAATCCTTCAATCACGGAATGAAGCTCTATTTCCCGAGCAATTCGGAAGAATCCCGGGAATGGAACCTGAAATTCTGGTTCGGCGAGCCAAAGCAGACTGTTGACGAGTGTGTGGAACGGGATCTCACTTATTCCTCACCGCTCTATGTTTCCGTCCTGCTTGCCGGTCCTTCCATCGCTTCTCCGCAGAAACAGGATGTGTTCCTCGGTGAATTTCCGGAAATGACCGAAAGCGGTACCTTCATTATTAACGGGTCCGAGCGTGTCGTTGTCTCTCAGCTTATCCGTTCCCCGGGTGTTTATTTTGAAGCACCTGTCGATCACTCCACCGGCCACCGCCAGGCAATGGCGAAGCTCATCCCGGACCGCGGCGCCTGGATGGAATTTGAGACCCGCAAGAATGACTATATCATTCTGAAATTCAACCGCAAGCGCACCGTGCCGATCACCATTTTCCTGCGTGCACTGGCCGCTGTCAACGACGGTATTGACGAATCACCGATCAAAGAAGGTACAGACGAAGAACTGCTGGCCCTTTTCGGTGATGTAGACAACAACAAAGACCGCAAATATATTGAAGCTACTTTCAAGCAGGAACCTGTCTGGGATACCACAAGCGGTATGACCATCGGTGAACTGGCACTCATCGAATTCTTCAAAAAGATGCGCCCCGGCGACCCGGTCAACCTTGAAAACGCCCGCGAATTTCTCGAAGAGCAGCTCTTCGACCAGCGTCATTATGACCTGGAACGCGTCGGCCGCTACAAGCTGAACCAGAAGCTCGACCTGACGGAACGTATCCCGATCGCACACCGCAACGTTACAAAATGGGATGTTGTGAACCTCGTGCGCCACATGATCGAGATCAACAACGGAACCAAGGAAAAGGATGATATCGATCACCTCGGCAACCGCCGTGTAAAGACCGTCGGCGAACTGATCGGCAACAAGCTCCGCATCGGTCTGCGCCGCATGGAACGCGTAATCAAAGAGCGCATGTCCATTCATGATCAGGAACATGTTTCCCCGATCAGCCTGGTCAACATCCGCCCTGTGACCTCCGCGCTGCGTGAATTTTACGGCTCTTCCCAGCTGTCCCAGTTTATGGATCAGAACAACCCGCTGGCTGAACTGCGTCACAAACGTACGCTTTCCGCTCTTGGTCCGGGCGGTCTGCGCCGTGAACGTGCCGGCTTCGATGTCCGAGACGTCCACCACACCCACTACGGACGCATCTGTCCGATCGAAACACCTGAAGGTCCGAACATCGGTTTGATTGGCCGTCTCGCAAACTACGCGAAAGTCAATGAATACGGCTTTATCGAAACGCCTTACCGCCGTGTGTTCAACAGTCTCTACAAAGATGACGAACGCCTGATCGGCCGTGAACTTCGTGAAACACTCAGCGACAAAAACGGAAACGTGATCGCTGAAGCCGGTACCCGCATTGATAAAGATCTGTTCCAAAAGATCCAGGCTATTGAATCCGATAAAGTGCTCATCACCCCGTTCGTTTCAGACGAAGTGGACTACCTTTCCGCTGATGCCGAGGATAAATTCCGCATTGCGCAGTCCAATACACGCATGAAGCCCAACATGGAATTCGATCAGAAACGGATCTCCATCCGCCATTACTCCGAATTCACCACTGCGACCGCGGAAAACATCGAATATATGGATGTTTCCCCGCAGCAGGTGGTCGGTGTCAGTGCCGCATTGATCCCGTTCCTTGAACATGACGATGCGAACCGCGCCCTGATGGGTTCCAACATGCAGGCACAGGCTGTTCCGCTTATCAATCCTGATATTCCGCTGGTTTCCACCGGCATGGAACAATACGCCGCTATCGACTCCGGCCAGGTACTGACCGCCAATGAAGACGGTGAAGTGATTTCTGTCAACGCTGAACAGATCATTATTCAGACACCTGAAGGGACCATCCATCCTTATCAGCTGCGCAAATATCAGCGTTCCAACCAGAGCACCTGCATTGACCAGCGCCCGGCAGTGACAAAAGGTCAGAAGATCAAAAAGCACCAGGTCCTGGCGGACTCTTCCTCCACGGTTGACGGTCAGCTGGCACTCGGTCAGAACGTGGTCGTAGCCTTTGTCTCCTGGGAAGGCGGCAACTTTGAAGACGCGATCCTTATCTCGGAACGTGTGGTCATGGCAGATAAATTCTCCTCTGTCCACATTGAAAAATATGAACACGATGCCTTGGAAACCAAGCTGGGACCGGAAGAAATCACCCGCGACATTCCGAACGTCGGTGATGACGCCATTAAAGATCTGGATGAAGAAGGTATCATCCGCATCGGTGCCGAAGTAGGGCCCGGAGACATTATTGTCGGTAAGATCACCCCGAAGGGTGAAAAGGAACTGACACCTGAAGAACGTCTGCTCCGTGCCATCTTTGGTGAAAAGTCCCGTGACGTAAAAGACAATTCCCTGCGTATGCCTCACGGTGAACGCGGTAAAGTCGTAGACGTCAAAGTCTTCAGCCGCGATGACAACGCAGATCTGCCCGCAGGCGTCAACAAACGCGTCCGCATCTCCGTTGCCCAGCGCCGCAAGCTGACCGCCGGCGACAAGATGGCCGGCCGCCATGGTAACAAGGGTGTTGTTTCCCGTGTCGTTCCGGTGGAAGATATGCCGTTCCTCGAAGACGGTACTCCGGTCGACATCATCCTGAACCCGCTGGGTGTTCCGGGCCGTATGAACATCGGTCAGGTTTTGGAAGTCCACCTCGGCTGGGCAGCGCTCCGCCTTGGATTCCGCGCGATCACACCGGTTTTTGACGGTGCCACGGAATACGAGATCGAATCCGAACTTGCCCGTGCCTGGATGCTTGACACAGCCTGGAAGGAATGGGGTGACAAAGCCTGGGATTGGGCCCACGAACAGGATCTCGACACTACGACCTTCGAAGATGATGATGAGATCCGCCGTGCATATGTAGCTGAAATTTTCAACGAACGCGGCATCCCGATGGATGATCTCAATGAAGAAGTTCAGATGAAACATGCCGTTTTGTCTGAATGGCTCCGCGATAACGGGTATGACCCGGAAAGCATCATTGACTGGTCCAACGTGGAACCGAACGCGCCCATGGTCCTGCCGAAGGACCAGGCCGCAATTCATGCCTGCCTGAAGCTGTGGATAGCCGCTGAAGGTGAAACGCCTGTTTCAGATAACGAAGATGAACTGCGCAATCAGGCAGCTCATATCAGCCTGAAAACCGGCCATCCGGTGCCGATCGTCGGTAAACAGATCCTGATGAACGGTAAATCCGGTGAACCCTTTGACCAGCCGGTAACTGTCGGCGTTATGACGATGCTGAAGCTCCACCACCTGGTAGAAGATAAGGTCCATGCCCGTTCCACCGGCCCGTACAGCCTTGTTACCCAGCAGCCGCTCGGCGGTAAGGCCCAGTTCGGCGGACAGCGTTTCGGTGAAATGGAAGTGTGGGCGCTGGAAGCTTACGGTGCCGCGTACACCCTGCAGGAAATGCTCACTGTCAAATCCGATGATATTCAGGGTCGTGTTTCAACTTATGAAGCCATCGTCAAGGGCAATGAGATCCAGGATCCGGGTCTGCCTGCATCCTTCCGCGTCCTTGTGAAGGAACTGCAGTCCCTCGGTCTGGCTGTTGAAGCTGTTCTGGACACGGGTGAGACGATCAAATTCGGCAAGGATGAAGAAAAGGTCAAGGCTCCGCGCATTTCCAACGCACTGCTTTCCTCTTCCGAAAAGTCACTTGATGATGAACTGAAGAACATCGACAAGCTCATTGACGTTAACGCCGCCCCGTCCAATCCGTTCGCGGGTCTGGGTGATGTCGACCTGTCATGGAATGTTGTCACTCCGAAGCCTCTGGAAGGTGAAGAGGATGAAGAAGGTGAAGGCGAAACCAACGATGCTGAAGACAGCGATGGTTCGAAGCTTTCCCTTGACAATCTTGACGAGCTCATGAATTAATTATGAACAGGGACCGGAGGATATCCCCGGTCCCTGAAAAAAGCAGATGCCATTGAGCATATGCGAAGCAATGAAAATCAGGTGCCAGCACACCTGATTTTCATTTATTTAAACCATTTTTCAATGAAGAACGATAAATGATCTCACCGTTTCGGAGATAATGCGCATCCAACGCTCTGCAGGCTTCCTCAAGATCGCCGGATTTGACTGCCCGGAGGATCCTTTCATGCTGGTCAATCAGGCGATCGCCCCTGGACTTTCCGAAATTATCGATTTCAGCTTTCTCACCTATATTTTTCAATGTAAGAAACATGGCGCCGTTCAGCGGGCTGAGAAGTTCCCACATTTTATAAAGACGTGTGATCTGACCGGATAAGACGATCTGCGCATGGAACTTTTCATCCGCATTTACTTCCGCAAGGAGATTATCCGCACCGGCAAGTGATTTAATTTCATCCAGTGCATTTTCCATGGCAAGAATTCCATAAGCATCAACATGTCCGCCGCTTTTTTCCAAGGCCAGTTTTTCAAGACTTCCGCGCAGAAAGAAAACTTCATAAGCATCTTTTGGAGAGAGCAGTGCAACTGTACAGCCTTTATTGGGATGATAGTCGACAAGTCCCTCAATAGCCAGCTGCTTCAAAGCATCCCTCACCGGGCCGCGGCTCAGATTCAACGTTTCGGAAATATTGCTTTCGATAAGTTTCTCTCCGGGCTGCATATGACCATCAATGATCTGTTCTCTCAGGTACCAAAGCGCAATATCCGAAAAATTCTTTTTTGAATTATCTTCATTACTCATGAGCTTCTCCAAACTGATTCAAAGCCTCAGATACTCTTCCCATATCTGAAGGCATATATCGCTGATCGCAGGGGATAGCCAGAATATGTTCATATATATAGCGGGCAGTATCATGTCCTTCTAAATGTATTTCCGGGCCAACAGGCCAATAAACTGTCGAACGAATGTTTCTTTCAAGCAAAAAAGACTGAAGAGCATCTCTTTCCTCAGCGTAAATAACAAAATGGCTGGGCACAGTATTTTCAGGCAGTTCAGGGAAAATTACAGTTATGCCATTCAGATTTCCACACAGACAATTCAGGAGCGCAAGATAATTTTCTCTTCTTCTTGTACAGATCATATCCAGATCCGCATGCCTGAGTGTATATTCTGAAGCGTCGTCACTCGCATATGAATCAAAGATTTTCCGCAGGAGCATTTCTCCTTCCCAAAACAGGTCATTCCCCGGCTCGTTGATCGTGCGAATACGCAGAGAAAGGTGCTCTGGATGAGGAGGGAGCGCCTCACAGGAAAAACGGCCATTGGTTTTAATGGCAAAACCGCCGCAGGGCACTCCCATCCATTTACGGAAGCTTCCTGCCGCGTAATCACAAAGCGGGTCCAACCCATCCGAGGAAAGCAGGGAATGAGTCATATCCTCAAAAACGATGATCCCGCGTTTCCTGCACTCACTGACAAATTCCTTATCATAATTACAAAAACCATAATAGCCGCAAAGAGAGATCACGCTGATTTCATCCAGAACCGACGGGTCAAAGACACTGTGCAGATTTTTCTCAATTTCATAAAATTTCAATGAATACCCGGCTTTCACAAACGGAGCGATGACAGTCTCACAGGTATAGATCGGTATATAGGCTGTTTTCCGCCTGTCATTCCGAAGGATATCCTGAAGACAGTAATAGATCCCGCAGCGTCCGGACATCATGAACCGGACTTCGCCATCAGGAGGACATATCCGGGAAAAATAGCCATTATCAAGCGGCTCCGTTTTTTCGGGAGGAAACGTACCACCAATCATTTTCATGAAACCCCCTTCCAATTACAGAAAACAAGCAGAAAAAGGACCTATATGTATCTTATTATGCCATAAAGAAAAGAGACAGAAAAGATAAATGTGTAATTTTGCGGCAATTTTGTTAACAATATTTATTATATGTTAATTTATTCAGATTTTTGTAAACCTATTGTAAAAAAAAGAGTTTGCTATTACAATAGAGAAAAGCACCAAACAAAGGTGTAACCGGCAACAAAAACTGCATTTTAGATTTGTACATTTTGCAAGAGAGGAAAAGGGATAAGTCTATATGTATAAGTTCATAATAAAACGACTGCTTCAACTGATTCCCGTGATCATCGGTGTTACGTTCATCGTGTTTTTCATCATGAACCTGGCTCCCGGTGATCCAGCCGCCATTATTCTCGGTGATCAGGCAACTGCTGAAGCCCTTGCCATGAAACGGGAAGAACTTGGATTGAATGACCCGCTTCTGATCCGTTATTTCAATTATATGAAAGGATTGCTGCATGGGGATATGGGGACTTCATACAAGAACAATATTCCCGTCTGGAACCAGGTCATTGACCGGCTTCCAAACACAGCGATCCTTGCTGTGGCCGGCATTTTTATCGCGCTTTTGTTTGGTATTCCCATCGGTATTCTTTCAGCAAAAAAACAATATTCCATTCTGGACAATGTTTCCATGGTTGCCGCTTTGATCGGGGTCTCCATGCCGAACTTCTGGTCCGGGCTGCTGCTGGTCATGCTGTTTTCTCTGACCCTGGGATGGCTGCCTTCCCAGGGTATGGGATCCGGAGGATTTGTTCCTTTGCTCCGGAGCATCATCCTGCCTTCACTGACGCTGGGGATCAATTCCATGGCAATGGTTGCCAGAATGACCCGTTCATCCATGCTTGAAGTGATTCGGCAGGATTATATTTCGACAGCACAGGCAAAAGGACTTGATGACCACATCATAACAACGCAGCATATGCTGCGCAATGCGCTCATACCGATCATCACAGCTGTAGGTCTCCAGTTCGGGCACCTGCTCGGCGGGGCCATGCTGGCAGAAACAGTCTTTTCCTGGCCGGGTCTGGGACGTCTGATGGTGGATTCCATTAAATCAAGGGATATTCCAATGGTTCTCGGCTGTGTCGTCTTCATGGCAACAATGTTTTCCATTGTCAATCTGATCGTGGACATTGTTTACGCCTTTGTTGATCCACGCATCAAATCCGTTTACAAGAAAGGAAATTGATCGTCATGGAAGAGAATAGCACACCGAAAGAAGTTGTTCAGGAGAAGAAACAACGTTCTCTTTGGGATGAAGCCTGGAGACGTTTTAAGAAAAACAAAACTGCCATGGCAGGACTGGTTTACCTCAGTATTCTTGTCATTGTCGCAATCACAACAACCGTTATCGATTGGGTAACGAAAAATCAGGTCTATAAAAATTACATCATCAAACAGGATCTGCTCCACCGTCTGAAAGGTCCATCCGCACAGCACATCTTTGGGCAGGATGAATTTGGACGTGACATATTTCTCCGGATGCTCTGGGGAACACGATACTCTCTCTTTATGGGAGCACTCGCCATCATCTTTGCGCTGATCATCGGTGGATTTCTGGGAGCTTTATCGGGGTATTATGGCAAACGGGTAGACGCAATCATCATGCGGTGCATGGATATTCTGCTTGCCATTCCTTCCATGCTGCTTGCCACTGCGATCGTAGCGGCACTGGGAACAAGTCTTGTAAATGTATTGATCGCCATCGGTATTGCTTATATACCGACCTTCGCAAGAACAGTGAGAGCATCTGTTCTGACGGTAAAAGACCGTGACTTTATAGAAGCGGCCCGCGCGATCGGCTGTGACGATTCGGAAATCATTTTCAAGTACATCGTAATGAACGCTCTGGCACCGATCATCGTACAGGCGACACTTGGTTTGGCAGGGGCGATCCTTTCTATCGCGGGGTTGTCATTTCTTGGACTTGGCATCCAGCCGCCGACGCCTGAATGGGGCGCCATGCTTTCCAATGCCAGAACGTACATCCGCGACGCATGGCATGTTACAGTCATGCCCGGTCTGGGAATCATGCTGACAATTCTCTCATTGAATCTCATGGGAGACGGGCTGCGCGATGCTCTGGATCCGAAATTGAAGAATTAACGATCAGCGGAGGAAAAAGATATGTCAGAACTCTTATTGGAAATAAAAGATCTCAGCATTATTTACTCCACTGAAGACGGTTTGGTGAAAGCATTGAATAATGCGAGCCTTCAGCTTCATAAAGGGGAAAGCCTTGGTCTTGTTGGAGAAACAGGAGCAGGCAAGACCACACTTGCCCGCGGCATCATGCGTCTCATTCCCAACCCGCCGGGAAAAATCGTCGGAGGAGAAATCTTCTATGAGGGGAAAGATCTCCTTAAGCTGAAAGATAAAGATATGCGCAAGCTTCGGGGACAGCAGATATCAATGATTTTTCAGGATCCGATGACTTCCCTGAACCCGGTAATGACAGCCGGCGACCAGATCCGCGAGGTAATCCTTGCCCACAACCCGGGAATGTCCAAAAAAGAAGGACGCAAACAAGCAGAGGATATGCTGGAAATGGTCGGTATCAACGCATCCCGATACGATAATTATCCGCATCAATTTTCCGGCGGTATGAAACAAAGGGTCGTGATCGCCATTGCTCTGGCCTGCAATCCATCACTTCTGATTGCTGACGAACCGACAACCGCACTGGATGTCACCATTCAGGCTCAGGTCCTGGAGATGATCCACGATCTGAAGGAGAAGAACAATACCGCCATGCTGCTTATCACGCATGATCTCGGCGTTGTAGCACAAAACTGCGACAGTGTCGCAATTATTTATGCGGGGGAGATCGTTGAATACGGAACGCTCCGGCAGGTTTACAAGAAGATCCTGCATCCCTATACAGAAGGGCTATTCGGTTCCGTCCCAAGTCTGGATACGACATCAAAACGATTGAACGCTATCGATGGGATGATGCCGGACCCGACACAACTTCCCAAAGGCTGCAAATTTGCCGACCGCTGCAAATACGCTGAAAAACGCTGTCAGGAAAGGAATCCTGAACTGATCGAATTGGCTGACGGGCATAAAGTCCGCTGTATCCGTTATGAACATGAGGGCAGATAAGATGGAAAATAATACTTCTGAAATATTGCGAGTCAGCCATCTGAAAAAATATTTTCCGGTCCCGGCAGGAATGCTGCACGCCGTTGATGACATCAGTTTCGCCATTGACAACGGAAAAACTCTGGGAGTAGTCGGAGAATCCGGCTGCGGAAAATCCACTATGGGCAGAGCGATCCTGAGACTGCATGAACCAACCTCCGGAGAAGTTTATTTCCAGGGGAAGGACGTGCTTTCCCTCGATAAAAAGGGAATGAAGGAACTGCGCAGAGATATGCAGATCGTTTTTCAGGACCCATATGCTTCACTGAACCCGCGTATGACTGTCAGTGAAGCCATTGCAGCGCCGCTGCTGGTTCAGAAGATTTACAACAGAAAAAATAAAGCAGATATCGAAAAACGCGTGAAGGAAATCATGAACATGGTCGGGTTGGCAAACCGCCTGATCAACACCTACCCCCATGAGCTCGACGGCGGACGGCGTCAGCGTATCGGTATCGCCCGGGCACTGGCATTAAACCCAAAGTTTATTGTCTGTGATGAACCTGTTTCAGCCCTTGACGTTTCCATTCAGGCTCAGATCCTGAACCTGATGGCGGATCTGCAGGAAGATCTCGGTCTGACTTACCTTTTCATCACACATGATCTTTCTGTTGTGAAATATGTTTCAGATGATATTCTCGTCATGTATCTTGGTCAGATGGTGGAAAAGGCGCCATCTGATAAGTTATTCAAAAAGCCAATGCATCCCTATACGCAAGCGCTGCTTTCCGCCATACCCATCCCAGATCCTGACCTGCCGATGAACCGCATCACCATGAAAGGTGAGCTCTCTTCACCGATCAATCCGGGAATCGGGTGCCGGTTTGCAAAACGCTGTCCATATGCTGCGGACAGCTGCTCTCAGCAGGAAATGGTACTGACCGAAGAAGAACCCGGTCACTTTGTCACCTGTCAGCGCGTACAGCGCGGGGAAATATAACGGTCGAAACCGGGAGGCCTGCTTTGTCAGATTCCCGGATAATATTTATGTCCAAATCCCACACAGGGCATAAATAAAAACCCATAGGAGGAATTAAACCATGAAAAAAACTGTATTATTTGTCCTGGTCGCTGTTATGGTCGCTCTCATCAGCTCTGTCGCCAGCGCTCAATATAAGGACACCCTTACCTGGGCACAAGGCTCTGATGTAACATCAATGGACCCTCACCAGGGGAAGGAAACACCGGCAGTTCAGGTTACCAGCCAGATCTTCGACACACTGGTTGCAGTTGATCCGGCCACAAATGAACTGTTCCCGCAGATCGCTGAAAGCTGGGACATTGTTGACGATCTGACCTATGTCTTCCACATCCGCAAGGGCATCAAATTCCATGATGGCACCGAACTTACTGCCGAAGACGTGAAGTTCTCACTCGACCGTGCAATCAACTCCGCAGCGGTTTCCTACATTGTCGACTTCATTGACACTGTCACCGTCAATGATGACTATACCGTCACTGTTGTCACCAAGAACCCCTACGGTCCGACCCTCCGCAACCTGGCGATCCCCTTTGCCGCAATCGTTCCAAAGCATGTTGTTGAAGCTGATGAAAACAATTTCATCCTCAATCCTGTCGGATCCGGCCCGTATACCTTCGTTGAATGGAAACAGGGTGACCATGTGACACTCAAAGCCTTTGATGATTACTATGCCGGCAAGGCACTGACCGAAAACCTGGTCATGAAAGTCGTCCCGGAAACATCCCAGCGCTCCATCGCCCTGGAAACCGGTGAAATTGACCTTGCCTATGATCTGGCCGTCAATGATCTGCCGAAGGTCCGTGACAATGCATCCCTCACCGCTTACGAGATCCCGTCCCTGAGCTGCTGGTACATTTCCATGAACATGAACAAAGCTCCGTTCGACAATGCTCTTGTCCGTGAAGCGCTGAGCTACGCGATCGACCGCCAGCTGCTGGTTGATGCCCTGAACATGGGTTCCGGCCAGCCTGCTGATGCCATCATCGCCCCGGGTGTCTTCGGTTATTACGGAACAGGCGTCCGTGAATACAACCCGGAAAAGGCAAAAGAATTACTGGCTGAAGCCGGTTATCCGAATGGCTTCACTGCCAAACTGTGGGTAAATGACAACCAGTCCCGTATTGAAATGTGCCAGGTCATCCAGGCTATGCTGTCCGAGATCGGTGTTGAAGTGAGCGTTGACGTGATGGAATTCGGTGCCTTCATTGCTGCCACCACCAACGGTGAACATGACATGGCTTACTTTGGCTGGACCACCTCTTCCGGTGATGCCGACTACACCTACTACTCTCTGGAACACTCCTCCCAGCAGGGTGCTGCAGGCAACCGTACATTCATTGCTGATCCGGATGTTGATGCCCTGATCGAAGCAGGCCGCAGCTCCAACGATCCTGAAGAACGTCTGGAAATCTACAAGAATCTTGCCATTAAACTTGACGAGATCAACAACAATCTGCCGATTTTCTACAGTTCTCTCAATGTTGGCGCCAATGCCAAGGTTGAAGGGTTCGTGATGGATTCCAACGGTTACCACCCACTGAACAATGTCCAGGTCCACGAATAATATATAAATCAATCAGAGCCGCCGGTAAATAAATATAAACCGGCGGCTTATTTCATTCAGGAGGCACAGAAAAATGAGACTCGCCAATATTACCTGGCCGCAGGCGCAAGCCTATTTCAAAGAAAACGACATGGTTTTGATCGGGATTGGCAGCATAGAATGTCACGGACGCCATATGCCTCTCGGGACAGATACGCTGATCCCGGATCACCTGCTGACTATGATCGAGGAAAAAAGCAACGTACTGATTGCCCCCACGATCCCGTATGGAGCCTGTCAAAGTTTGTCCCCATATCCCGGAACAATTGACATCGATGGAGATATTCTGTTCCAGTTTTTCCGGCAGATCATGCTCAGCCTTTACCGTCACGGTGCAAGGAAATTTGTTATTTTGAACGGTCATGGCGGGAACATGAAGACAATTGAACGTCTGGGACTTGAATTTGAAGAAAAGGGCTGTCTGGTCGCAATGCTGAACTGGTGGCTGATGGCCTGGGATATGAACCCAGCATGGAAGGGCGGGCACGGCGGCGGCGAAGAAACCGCAGCTATTCTCGGTATAGATCCGTCCCTGGTCGTAAAGGAAGAGATTGGCGGCCCGCTGAAACTATTTGACCTGACCGAAAACCTGAAAGCAACAGGCTTTCGCTCTGTTGAATTCAAAGGTGTTTCGGTCGAAATTCTGCGCAGTACACCGCACGTAACTGACAGCGGATGGATCGGTCCGGATCATCCCAACGCTGCCACAGAGGAATGGGGCAGAGAAATGCTGCGGACAACGGCTGATTATATCGTTGACTTTATGGAAGAATTCAAAAAGGTTCCTTTGAATTAGGGAGGACATGATCAATGGAAAAATCAAAAGCACTCGAAATGATTGCAGCGATTTCCAACGCAAACGGTGTTTCCGGATTCGAAGATGAGGCTGTATCAGAAATTCTTACCTACGCGCAGTATGTTGGCGAAACTAATGTCGACCGAATGCGGAACACATATATCCACAGGAACGGAAATACCGGCTGCCGTCCCGTAGTTCAGCTGGATGCACACAGCGATGAAGTCGGTTTTATGGTACAGGCGGTATGCCCAAACGGCACCCTGCGCATCATTCCGATAGGCGGCTGGGTCACAAGTAATATTCCAGCCCACATGGTTCGGGTCAGGAACAGAGACGGGCAGTATATTACCGGACTGACTGCCAGTAAACCGCCCCATTTTATGACAGAAGCAGAACGAAAAGCTCCCCTGGAGATGAGCAATATCACTGTTGATGTCGGAGCCGGTTCTGCAGAAGAAGCGATCTATGACTACGGTATCCGGATCGGAGAGCCTGTCGTACCTGATGTTTATTTCAGTTATAATGAAAAGACTGATTTGATGATCGGCAAAGCATTCGACTGCAGGGCGGGCTGCGCAGCCATTTTGAAAACACTTTATGAACTGCAGGACGAAAAGCTGAACGTGGATGTGATCGGTGCCTGCGCCGCACAGGAAGAAGTCGGCTGCAGGGGTGCCGTTGTGACAGCTAATACGATCAGTCCTGATATCGCGATCGTCTTTGAAGGCTGTCCAGCTGATGATACCGTCGTCGAAAAATATATGGTGCAAACCGCGATCAAACACGGCCCGATGCTGCGGCATATTGACGCGAAAATGATCACTAATCCGCATTATCAGCGTTATGCACTTGATCTGGCGGCAGCATTGGGGATTCCGGTCCAGGATGCTGTCCGTTCAGGAGGCGCTACAAACGGTGCATCCATTCATCTCAGCAATCAGGGCGTTCCCGTGATCGTTATCGGCATTCCGGTCCGCTATATCCATACTCATTACGGTATCGCGGCTTATTCCGATTTTGACAACGCGGTCAAATTAGCCTGTGAACTGCTGAAACGTTTTGATAAAGAACTGATTTACAGTTTCTGATTTTTTGCTATAAAAACGGCCGCTTCCATTCTGCGGCCGTTTTTCAAATCTCTATATATGTCATTCAGCAAATAAACAGCTGATATACAGCATCTCTGTCAATGATAGGACAGCGTTATTTCAGAAACTCCGGAAGGGATCGAAACCGACAGGAAAGCATCCCAGATCTCAGAAATCCGGAGTTCATTTTTGCCGTTATACGCTTTCCATCCCTTGTCAAAAGGAATCGTGACCAGAAGCATTCTTTCGACATTCTGCACGGGAATCTGGATCAGCAGTTCGGAACTGCTTTTTTTCAGCACATGAACATCTTCCGACAGGGCTGCAAATCCGGTTGAAACATTCTCCGGATCCTCCGCATAAAACGTCAAATCCGGGAAATCCAATATCGGCGAATCGACTCTGACTGATATCACTGTATCACCGCCTTCCTCTGAATACCCCAGCGGAACAAAACTATCAAGGCTCACGACAGCAGTTTCAGTCCCATCCTCCAGTTGATAGAAAAGGTCCCCTACCGGGAATTCATTATTCAAATGCCCATAGAGGTAATTCCCTGCCGGCAGCATCAGATGAAAAATAAAAGCCGCATCCGCTTCGTAGTCTGTTTTCCAGCAAAAAACATCATCACATTCCAGATTCACCAAATCGAATGAATTGATTGGAACCGTTTTAAGCGCAGGTTCGTCAAATCCAATCAAAGCAGCGATCTCATTCTGAAATGCATAAGGATCATCAGATGATTTCAGTGCATTATTCTGTTCCCGGTGCATAAGATAAGCCACCGAGGAAACAGGATCTGTCCGCAGCAAAGCTCCTTCGGAGAGTATATGCCGGACTCCGAGGAGCGAATTCGCGAACTGCGTATTTCCAAGCCCGTATTGCAGGGTATAACGATCTTGAGGGAAGCCTAATTTCTTCAGAAATGCAAAAATCTTCCGGTTTGCAAGTGAATCAAAATGAGTGACACCCGCATAAGCAAAATGCATTGCGTCATTATCAGACCGCGGCGCCATATCTTCGATCCGGTATAATTCATCCCCGGTGTCAAGGGAAGAAAGCAGGGCAGCTTTTTCCGCAACAGCTGTGGAATAAACATTCAGGGGCTGGGCTTCTTCGAGTTTTATATCATATGTTACAAACATATTGAATATAAGAGAAGCGAATCCCGGTATAAGCGCAAACCATGGGATCCTTAGACGGCACTCGGACGCGCACAAAATAATAATATAAATCAATAAAAATGAGAAACGATACGGCCACCAATGCGGCTGGCTGAAGC
This sequence comes from uncultured Chloroflexota bacterium, assembly GCA_902774215.1. GTDB lineage: Bacteria > Chloroflexota > Anaerolineae > Anaerolineales > Anaerolineaceae > Flexilinea. Next base: position 7,765 of record CACYHU010000027.1, on the reverse strand, counting down.
CCTGCCACGCCATCGTAAGCGGGCGGAAAAACAGCGAAAACACCAGAACAAAGAATATTATCAGGTGATGGATCCAATGCGCAGCGTCCCGCCTAAAGATAAAGAAATACAACGCGGCGCAGCATGCAGTCAGCGAACAGTAAACAGCCGGTAAACCATTATCCCGATATTGAATATGATCAAATTGGCCGGGCAGAAATTTCCGCAGAAAATCCGGTACAGAAAAATTAAAAACAGGCTGATACCATTGAGCATCTGTTCCCTTGACCGTTATTCCGGCCTGCCGGATCACACTTATCAGAACCGGTGCACTGATCAGCAATGCTCCGCCGAAAATCAAAAGCAAATCGATCAATCTGAACCTTGGCTGTGAGACTTCGGCAGAAGGGTCTTTCTTTACCGGTATGACCATCCAGAGGAAAGCAAATATACAGATCATATAACCGATGTAAAAATTCAGGATCAAGGCAGCCGCGATCCATAAAACAGCAGGCAGTTTTTTCCCGTTTTTCGCTTTCTCACAGCTGATAATAACCATCGGCAAAACCGAAGCTTCCGGCAGAAACTGAAAATTTTCGGCATTCAGAACCATCCACCCGGAAAGACTGTAAGCAGATGAAAGGAACAGAAGAAAAAAGGGGTTCCCGCTTTTTCCCCGAGTTCCCGTAAAATACTGCAGCGAAAGGAAACAGCTGAATCCACTGAGTCCAAACAGCAGCAGCATCTCGAGACTGATACCGACAGGCATCAATTCATCCGAAAACAAAACCGGAATCAAATTGAAGGGAGAAATCAGATAATATGAAAAAAAGGATGGAAAGTCACCGCCGAGCCCCCGGCTGAAACTATACAAAAAATTATTTTTACCGGTCAGAACAGTACGCAGATATGCATAAAAATCGACATACTGCGCATTCATATCATGGATCAGGAAAGTGGAATTACCGAAAGGCGAAACCTGTTTTACCGCAAAATAAAGAACAAGGATCAAAACCGGCAGTAAAAAGGAACAAAGCCGGTAAAACCGGCATTGTCTGTTCTCGTTCATCTTCTGAAAATATCCCAGATGCTTTTCTTGGGTTTTGAAGGGATCAACGCGTTCGGGATCCTGCCGGCCAGCAGTGTTTTTCCGATTTCATCCATATACGCCACGGCGTCCTCTCCAGGATTTGACGCAAGCACCTTTTCCGCCTCTTTCATGTGAGGCGGCCGCTTGGACATATTATGTGTATCTGTACCGATACAATGGATGAGCCCGCAATCCATCATGCGGCGGATAAATGAAAGCGATTCTTTTGATTTTACGATTGAATCCGCATTGACCTGGGCATATGCTCCGCCGCAAACCAGGTTATATAGGAATTCGGGATTTTCGCGAAGCCAGGGGAAACGCTCCACATGCGCCATCAGGGGAATAAACCCTTTTGTCTGAAGACGATAAAATACATCCTGCACAAATTCAGGATAGTGCTGGGTTGAGAATTCAATCAGCAGCACTTTTGTACCATCAATACACAGTGTCCCCAGTTCATCAATTTCAAGAAGGGAAGGATAATAGCGTATCTCAGCTGCAGGGCGAAGGTCAAAAATTCCTGCCAGATCACTGCTGTCAATTGCTTTTTTCAGCTGCCGGAAAGATGAATTGCGACGGATACGAAAATCAGTCACATTCTCATTGAGCGGATTAAAATGAGAGCTCAGGACAATCTGACGGACGCCATCCGACGCTTCTTTATGAAGCAATGACAGGGAGACTTCCAAATCATCAGCCCCGTCATCCATCCAGGGGAGAATGTGACTGTGGAGATCAACCGTAAACATCAATATTTGTACTTATATCCATAGGTGGAATAATTATAATAATATCCGCCCTTTTTAGTTGTACCACTGACATCATAGTCATTCAGTATTGCCCCGATTATATCCGCGTTTACAGCCTGCAGATTCGCTTTCGCCAGTTTGATCTGGTCCATAGCAGCGAGACGCTGACGAACGACAAAAATCACACCATCTGTTACCATGCTCAGCACAGCTGCATCTGTAACGATACCCACAGGCGGGGTGTCGAAAATCAGATAGTCATATTGTGTCTGAAGATATTCGATAGCATCATGAACCAGGGAAGAACCGAGGAGTTCCACCGGATTCGGAGGTGTGACACCGGCATCGATAAAATGAATATTTGCCTGTGGGATTTCCTGGATCAGGCTTTCGATCCGCTCACCCGTGGCAAGATTTGTCAGCCCCACATTATGCTGGATCCCCAGGTATTTATGAAGCATCGGTTTACGCAGATCGCAATCCAACAGCAAAACACGATGTCTCGATTCAGCCAGAGAAATGGCAAGATTCAATGCCAGCCCTGTTTTGCCCTCTTTCGGGATAGAACTTGTCACAAGGAGTTTACGATATTGCTTATCCAGAGAAACAAAGCTCAAATTCGTACGCAGTGATTTATATGCCTCGACATAATTCCAGGGCGCATCAGGATTATTTACGGCAATAAAGCCACGATTTTTGTATTCACTCTTTTTTGCATTTTTTTTCATCAGATGCACCTCTCCGCTATATAGTCTGCATATCACTTTCAGGATTTGGACCGTTTGGCGAGTTCGACCCGGATTTAGATGGTGTTAAATCACTCTCACGAACTTTAGGAATCACACCAAGCACCGGCATATCCAGTTTCTTGCGGATATCTTCGTCAGTTTTTACAGTGTTATCCAACAGATCCTGAATAATGATAAAGGCCGCTGCAGCCACTGCACCGCCTGCCACGCTAAGGACAAGATTACGCATCTTTTTGGGCGAAACAGGCTTCGGCTCCAATTTCGGGAAAGAAACCACTTCAACAGAACCCGCTTTTACAGTCCGGATAATAATACTCGGCGCAACAGTCAGTATTTCATCCACCATGGCAAGGGCCAGGTCCGGATCATAATCCTGTGCTGAAATTTTCATTACCTGTGTGTTGTTCACAGGTGTAACTGTAATTTTCTTCTTCAGATTGCTTACAGTCAAGCGGTTAGCTCCGGGCAGACCGCGTGCTGTAAGAGCACTGATAACCTGGTCAAGTACCGTATCGGACTTTAAAATCACTTCATAGGTATTAACCAACTGTCGGGCTGAATTGATCTGGTCATTGGTGATCAAAACATTTTGTTCATCCCTTGTGTTGACAATTATCATCGCATCAGCCTGGTAAACCGGTTTCAGAAAGAACCAGTTTACAGCAAATCCGATCAGGCCACAAACAGCAGCACATAATATGATCCAAACGATTTTTTTCATGAGGAGATTGAAGATCTCCTGCAAATCAATCGTTACATATTCTTCTTCCATTTTGCTCTCCTGTTTTATTATTTTTTACCCACTGAACTGTAAAAAGCCCGCTCATCAACGTCCACACCATCAAGAACAGGCCTGTAATTTGTTATTCCACTGTTCGTAAAAGCATCCGCCCTGATCCATTTCAGCCCCTTCGGAAAAATGACGCTGTCCAGGTTTTCATCATAAGAAAAAGCCCAGCTTTCGATGCCAATCAGATATTTTGGCAGAACAACGCTTGAGATATCATCACGATCCTGACACGCACCTTCACCCACAACGACAACCGGTCTGCTGCGGATATAATCCGGGAAAATGATCTCACCATCAAAACCCGCATTCGGCAGACAATGCAGAATAATTATACCATCCAACTCCGAATCATAATCGGAAATAAAGAATTCATCTGCACGATCAGAAGCAGAAGGATCATAAGGCTCGGAATACCTTGTGCCATAGGGACTGAGAGGACAGTTTATAAAATTTTCAGCATTCAGGTCAGCATTCGCGATCCCGACATTCTCGAGAACAGGCAGATCACGAAATGCGCCTTCAGAGACAGTGCGAAGATTTTCACCTCCATACACCTCTTTCAGAGAGCTCATTCCGCTTATCGCACCCGCATGCAAGGCAGTTATATAATTGGGTAAATGTAAGCTTTCAACGGAATCATTTCCTTTGAAAGCATCTTCAGCAATCGATGCCAGAAACCAGGAAAATTCAGGATCATAATCATTGCCATTATATTTAAGCAGCGCATAACCCTGAGAAAGTGTTACAAAGTCATCCTTTTGGAGACGGAACCATTCTGTATCATCTAAAGCACCGGCACCGATTTCAAGAGGATAAATACCTGACAGGTCATTTATATAATTCAATGCACTGCATCCGCCAAAAGCTCTTTTCCCTATTTTCTGAAGATTGGCAGGGAGCGTAAATATTTGAAGACTTTTACAATTATTAAAAGCCTCTTCCCCTATTTCCGTCAGACCGGCGGATATATTCACAGTCTCAAGGTTTGTGCAGCCGGAAAACGCACGGCTGCCGATCCGCTGAATTGAAGACGGCATTGAGACCGAAATGAGCGACTTATTTTCTTCAAACGCACTGTCAGCGATCTCAACCACATAATAATAATCAAATGACAAAGGAATACTTATTTCGCTTTCCTCACCTGAATATGACAATATGACACAGCCGTCATCCCGTAATTCATATTCATATCCCTCCCAAAATTCAGCTTTGGCAGGTCCGCCCGGTATCAGAAGGAAACAAAACAGCAGTATCAGAAGACAGTGTTTCATAGACCGGTTACAATTCCCATTCATGTATGATCAGGAATTTAATACGATGACTGCGGGCATATTCCTCTGCATATGATCCACTGTACCCATGTATCGTCACATCAGACCCGGCAAAACAATCATCACCAATCTCGGTCACAGAACGCGGGATCGTAATTTCCAGAGGAGAGGGATCATTGGCAAAACTAAAATTACCGATGGTTTCATAACCTTCAGGAATTTTTATCAAGTGAAAATCATTGCCATTGAAAGCGTCATCCGCGATTCCAGCCACAAATTCCAGATATTCATTCATTCTCGGAAGCTCAGGCTCGGGGTCATGTCCTTCATATCCTGATACCAGAACATGTCCGGCAGGCTTTACGAATTGGAAAAGTTCTGAAGCGACCCGCGTGTTATCCTTGACACGGATACCGGCTTTCACAGCCCAGTCATAAGCATATGACCCCATCGGAGCAAGTATAACCAGGCTCGGACACTCAAGAAAAGCATCATCAGCAATACTTACAACAGACTCCGGGATCACAAGATCACTCAGGTAGGGATCATTCAAAAAAGCTCCTTCGCCGATTTCCGTCAGTGTATCAGGCAAAACCACCGAACGCAATTCACTCATATTGGCGAAACTGTAATCGGAAATACGGGTGATCGTTTCGGGTAAATTCACAGAACGGACAAAAGAATTATGCTGGAACAGAATATCACTCAATGAAGTTACCGGATAACCGGACAGTTCAGCCGGAACAACAACATCATAAATACTCCCCGTATACATGATAACCTGGACGCCATCATCAAACTGCTGATAAACAAAGTCGTCATTAGACTGCTGCTCATAGACGTAATTATAACCATTATCTACAGCGAACTGTTCTCCCGCCGAATCTTTTGCTACACGAAGTTCAGTGATACCTGAATAAACAAGTGCATCAGGAGCAATGGATTCGACCGATTCCGGGATCTGCAGCATACGCAGTCTGTCACAATTTGCAAAAGAAAGCTTGGGCAGGGTCTTTACACCATTCGGAATGAATACACGCTCTAATGCAGAACAGCTCTGAAAAGCGGAAGGTCCGATAGATGTAAGACGAGCCGGTAAAGTAATAGGGTTCAGATGGCTGCATCCTCTGAATGCTGAATCACCAATACTCCTTACCGATTCCGGAATTTCAATGATCTCCAGAGACCGGCATCCCGAAAATGCATGCTGCCCAATCGAAGTCAAGCTTGCCGGCAATATGATCTCAAGCGGAAACAGATTATCCTCAAAAGCATCAGTGATCTGAGTAATACCCAAAGGAACTTCAACACTTTCAGCCATACCGTTATATTTGATCAGGATCTGATTGCCCACGATCACAAATGTGTCCGTTTGCGCAGCGAGCCAGGGAGTGCCTTTAAAGGCATGGGAACCAATATTCGTTACCGTTCTGGGAATCGATACATCCGAAAGAGCTTCACAGTTCAAAAAGGCATCCGTTCCGATACTGGTTACACTATTGGGGAAGGAAACATAAGTCAGACTGATACAACCGCTGAATGCGCCGGTTCCGATAGAACGGATCCCGTTTGTAAACTGGATCATCTTCAGGCTGCGGCATCCGGAGAATGCTTTTCCCAGGATCCGCTCGAGATTTGAAGAAAGTCTTACTACAGATAACTCGGTGCAATTTTCAAATGCACTCTGTCCAATTGTAACAACAGAATCAGGAATCGTAACCTCCCGCAGCCGGGTATTTTCAGCGAACAATTTCTCACCCAATACTGTCACGGGGAAACCTTCAATTTCAGAAGGAATTTCAATCACAGAATCGCGACCGTTATAACCGATCAGTGCAGCCATACCATTTTCAGTTTCATAGACCCATTTATCCGACCTGCTGGCAGTTACAGAACTGCTGTTCCCGGTTTCAACGGAAAAGCTATCATTGTTTTCGCGGCCTAAAATCAATGCACCGACAACAGCCACAACTAAAATACAAACCAGAACGATAGTAAATTCGTTTGATGGTCATTAATCCTCCGGTGAAAACTCTTCAGCATCAATTGACATAGATTCCAGTAATGCAGCATCTGCGTCGTACCACACTTTCAGCAAGAATTTGATATCCCATTTCCGGGCGAACCGCTCAGCTTCTGTTCCGGTAGAAGAAACAATGGTCAATTTATGATCCTTAACAATGCTGTCATCAATATAGGTTACGCTTTCCGGAATGATCAGTGTCAATTCCTCTGCCGTATTCCGGAGCATATCCGATGTAATTTCCGAAGCACCGTCCTCAACAGTCAATATACGAACAGGCTCAGTTGTCGGTTCAACAGTCGGAACCAAAGTATCTGTTGGTACCGGTGTGGCTGTGGCAGTGGGAACTGCTGTATTTGTCGGCACAGATGTGGCTGTGGCAGTGGGTACCGCTGTATTTGTCGGGACAGATGTCGCGGTGGACGTGGGTACCTGCGTATCTGTCGGCACAGATGTCGCGGTGGCGGTGGGAACTGCCGTATCTGTCGGGACAGGTGTTGCGGTGGACGTGGGTACCTGCGTATCTGTCGCTCTTGCATTCAGAGCCATTGCGGTTGCTGTAAATTCAGCCGAAGGAGTGGACTTTCTGTTTTCATTTCTTTCCTTCAAAGCCGCCACAGTCGCCTGAAGTAACAGGGTTTCCACATCCGCAGAAGACTTCTCGTCAATATTATCTTCAATGACAGCTGTTGGTGTATTGGTAAACACAACCGTCGGTGATACGGATACAGCTGTCGGTGTAACGGTAAAGGCAGCAGTCGGTGACACGGATGCAGCAGTCGGTGTAGCTTTAACATCAGGAGCGGGTGTTTTCGCTGCAGCCGGAACAACTGTCTTTTTCACAGCCGGTTCATCTGCTGCATCATAAATATTCAGACCGCGGTCATCAGTACCAGTTTTCGGATATCCCTGCTCATTCAGATATTCATCAGCAAAAGATCCGGCAGCCGCATAAACTTTCAGATCCGGTATTGAAGCAAAGGGCTCAACACCGATATTTTTCAGCTTGCCGGGTAAGGTAATGCTCTGAAGATTCATCGAGCCGGTGAAGGCATCCGCGCCTAATGATTCCAGTTCTGAAGGGAGATCAATCTCCTCCAATGAGTCCATA
>CACYHU010000026.1 GCA_902774215.1 uncultured Chloroflexota bacterium | reverse complement strand
CACCGGTTTTTCATAAGTGCGTTCCAGCTGATGCAGGATATCACGCATCAGACGGGTGAAGTTTGTTTTTTTGATCAAATCTTCGCAGTTGACGTAATAATAGTCAGTATCTTCACCCCGCTGCATGGAATAGAAATTTTCACCGTCGGATTTTTGCGCAATCAGGTAGAGCGGCGGATAATTGCCGCTGAGGACATCCTGAACATCCAGAATTTCCGGCTGGTTGGTTTTGAAATTAAGTACCAGCATGGACTGCTGCATCAGGTTTTTCTCATTGGATGTAAAGGTAGTATGACGGCGGTTGGGTTCGGACAGTTCAATAATATTGGAATAGTCATCCCCGGTTCGGTTGGTGGCATGGTTTCCCATTCCGACGACAAAACGCAGGAACCCTTCATCCTTGGGACTGTCCTGTTTCCATTTATAAGGACTTCTTGAACCGCCGATACCGGATATATCAGGGAAATAATAGGGGCCTGAATTGTGTCCCGGGACCTTCTGAATGAGGATTGCCATCTCCTCCGTATAGTCTACCAACCCGTTCTTTTTTCTGTAAGTCAGCGCGTTCGGGTTGAAGGCACTGGCGTATATGGAGCGGATCGCATTCAGGAGCGCTTTGAGGTTTTCCTCAGGTGTGCCCTGATTGGCGAGAGAAATGCTCCGGTACATGCTGTTAAACGGGTGCGTAAAGCTGTCTTCCAGTTTACTGGATGAACGGACGATGAACGGCTCTCCATTGAAATTGGTCAATACATCTTTCAGTTTATTGATAACTTCCTGCGGCAGTTCCCCTTTGGAAAAATCTTCCTCCAGCTGCGGGTAATCTTTCCAAAGCTCGTTTTCGTCCTTATACTTTTGATCATACCAGCCCATCAGATTGTTGATCATCATAAAGTTGTAAAAGACATCCGAGCCGATAAAGATCGATTCAATATCCCCCACTGCATTGCGGATCTCGTCATCGACGGAATTATGAAGAATGCGGTTAGCCAGCATCAGCTCGGCTGCCTTGCTTCCGATCAGGCCGCGGCCGATACGGTGACGGTTGATCTCAAGCAGATCATGGATCGAGAATACTTCCTTGGCAATTGAAATATAAGGAATGCGGTTGCTCAGCATACGGCGGATCAGTGTGACTTTTGCCGCCATCAGCTGTGGTTCGTATTGTTTCCTCTCTGCCACGGGCAGATGTTCGATCGTCAATGCCTGTTCGATGATCGTTTCGATGGTCGCGTGCTGAATGTTGTGCCACATGAAGGCGGGACGGGAGCTGCCGGATGAGGGCTCTCTCACTACGCTTTCAACAATTGAATTAAAGGTATCCAGTGTATAGCTGTGGGCAAATTCCTGGCAGATCATCATGCTCCGGACACGCTCGAGACGTTTTTCCCAAACAAGCGTCGGTTCCTGAGCAAAAGGATTTTCCAGCCCTTCCCGTTTTTGCGTCAGCAGTGCAAAATCACGGACCTTTTCCGAAAAAGAGGATACAGTAATATAGCCGTCGGAAACCAGACGGCTGTACATTTCATTTTCGATTTTTTCAGTAAGAATCGGATACTGCGATAACGTCGTCTGAATGGTTAACAGGACGTTCGGATTGTAATCTTGCTGCGTCATAAAGCCTTGTAATGATCAAAATTATGCAAAATGCATCGGCATGATCACATACCGATAATCCACTTTATCATCAACAGGAGCGAGCATGGCAGGAGCCATTGTCGCGTTTGTGCGCAGGGATACATTCGGTGAGTCGATCACATCCAGAACGTCTTTCAGATATCGGACATTGAAAGCGATCTGGATGTCCTCACCCTGAGCATTGGCTTCCACAACATTTTCCTGTGATCCGCCGCTTTGTTCTGCCTGAGTCATGATGATGATTTTCGCGATCTCATCATCTGAAACCTGGATATTCATTTTGATAAGATTCTTATTCTCGCGGGCGATAACACCGGCCTGATTGCAGGCGCTCTGCAGTGCAGCGGTGGAAACGATCGTGGTTGTCTTAAAGGATGTCGGAACGATTGCTTCGTAGTTGATAAATTCACCGGCGATAAGAGAAGAGATCAATTCCGCGTTTTCAAGGTGGAAAATGACCTGACTCTTTTCACCGCAGAATGCCATGTGGACAACTTTGTCATTCGCACCGGCAATTCGTGCCAGCTCACGAAGGGCACTCGCCGGAATAATGGCTGAAACCGGAGCGGGAAGACCTTCTTTGAGAATGATGCGTTTGATGGCAATGCGGTAGCCGTCTGTTGCCGCCATTGCCAGAACATTGTCATTGACGCTCATCTTTACACCGTGCAGCACCGGACGGTTGTCATCGACTGCCGCGGCGAAAGCAACCTGCTGGATCATCTTCTTCAGTTCGGGCATTTCAAACTGTACCGCTTCCGACTCATCAAATTCAGGCATTGGGGGAAACTCAGAGGCTTCGATACCGCGGATCTCCGTAACGAGCTTTTGACAGCGGACGGTCACCGATTGGTTGATCTCGTTCAGGTTCAGGTTTACGGTATCAGCCGGCATGGTGTTTACAAGGTCTGTGAACATTTTTGCGGGGAGCGTAATGGAGCCGGGCTGTTCAATTTGAGCAGGGATCCAGTAACGTAATCCTAATTCAAGATTGGTTGCGGAAAGACAAATACGGTCCTCTTCTGTGGAAATCAGGATATTTTCGAGAATCGTCAATGTGCTTCGACTGGAAACAGCATGCGAAACGATGCTGAGTGCTTGAGCAAGATTCGGTTGAGATACGGAAACGTTCATATGCCCCCTAAAAATGATTCTTAATTTTCAAATATATTATAGCCGAAAATGTCTTTTGAATAAATAAAAAGCATTATTCTATGAAAAACTGCAATTAATAGACCAATTAAGCGTATAATTTTTATTATGGGAGAGAATAATTACCGTTTTGAAACTGATTTGGACATTGTCCTTTATACGATTCCGTGCGGAGATGCCGGTTCCCGCTGGCTGGATTGGCAGGAGTTTGACCGGGGCCCCGGTATATTTCATATTTCGGAAGATGTTTATCTGGGCATACGTGCTCAGGGGCTGCATGACGCGGAGATCCGCCGGCTCGCTGAAGAGCTGAAACCGGTGGAAAACCTGCGGTATCTGAACCTGGCTGAGAACCGCGGTATCACCAATGACGGTATGGCTGCGGTAGGCGCGCTGCGTCAGCTCCGTTATCTCAATATCGGCGCCTGCGACATCAATAACCAAGGTATGGGTTTTCTGCCGAACCTGGTGAATCTGGAATATCTGAACCTGAGTTACTGCAACCGTATTACCGAAAAAACCGCTCCCTTTATTCAAAAACTGCCGAAACTGAAATACCTTGATCTGCAGGGCTGCATTAAAATCAATACCGGCGGTTTGAAAAAATTCGAGAAAAAAGGTTTGACAATATATAAACCTTGAGTATTTTGACTGAGAGACAATAATGAGTGAAAAACCGAACGGGAAAGTATCAAGATCCGAGAAAGGGACCCGTAATTTTGATGCCTTCCTGGCAGTAATGATCGACTCGATTACCAGTCTGTTTAATAACAATCCGGCTCAGGCGGCTGCCAGCATCGGTTATTATTTCCTGTTTTCTGTGTTTCCGCTGCTTTTGTTTGCCGTTATTCTGCTTTCCTATTTTCTGGATACCGAATATGTTCAGCGCGAAATAATACGATTTGTCCAGGATATCTTCCCGGGTGCGGAAGTGCTGATCTATGAAAACCTGCAGAGCCTTCTTGCCAACCGTGGTTCAAACTCTATACTGGCTTCCGTCTCACTTCTCTGGTCCGGTTCCGGGATGATCAATGGTATTATTACCAATGTCCAGCTGGCTTTTCCCGAGGCAAATAAACGCGGCTTTTTCATAAACCGGGCTTTTGCCATTATCGCGATACTGCTGATGATTTTTATTGTTGCAGGTCTGCTGATCTTTTCACTGGTTTTCAATATATCGGATGCCTTTGCTTATTTTGATATCACGATCACCAAATCCGTCACGACATTGATCAACATTTTTTCCAGTTATGTACTTCCGGTCCTGTTTCTATATATCTTCGGATTTGTCCTTTACTACCTGGTACCGACGGCTAAGGTTGACCGAGGTGCGGCACGTATTGCTGCCATCCTTTTTGCAGTTGTCTGGCGGCTGTTTTCCATAATATTCGGTAAATATGTCCTGAGTCCGATGAACCGATATGACCTGATTTACGGCTCGGTAACGGTCATCGTACTTTTGCTTCTGTTTATTTATTTTTCAGCTTTTATCATTATCTATCCAGCACATCTGGCTGCGGCGATCACACATTACAAACAGCGCAGAGGAGGCATACTGGCAGCCGCTCCGATCAATCCGGAACCGATCCACCAGAAGGCTCCTCAGCGGGGGAAAAGGAAAAAATCCGGCCAAAACAGCGGAAACACACGGACACTCAGCGACCCGGTATATCTGGATCCGAATGTCGGTCCCCCTCCCCAGCCTTCTGTCTGGGTACAGATCTGGGAAATCATAAAGAGTTTATTCCGCTGGAAATGAGAGGAAAATATGAGAGATCCGTTTGAATATGATGAAGATATTCCGGAAGATGATGATTTTGATGAAGATGATGAAGTGAGAAGGGCGATCCTGGAAGCTGAAACCAATGAGGTCTGGCTGGAGGAACCGGGGGATGAAGACGAAGAGCCATCTTTGCCTGTCAGCAATCCGCTTTTCGGTCTGTTTTCCGCCTCAGGCGGGCTGAACATTCCCGGGGTTCCTGTTGAAAATAAACAAAACAAGAAGGCAGATGATGAAAATTCTGAATGCTGAAAAAACCTATAAAGCTCATGTTTTTGATGTTGCAAAAGTCTTTTGTGAACTTCCTGACGGGAAACAGCGTTACTATGATCTTGTGCAGCATGGTCCCGGGGTCGTTATCATCCCTGTAACGGAAGACAACAAGATCCTTTTCGTGAAACAATACCGTCTGGGCGCGGAAAAAGAACTGCTGGAGCTTCCCGCCGGCATGGTAAATGACCGGGAAGACCCCGATCCGGCTGCGGAACGGGAGCTTCAGGAGGAGACCGGATTCGAAAGCCTTGACATGATCAGACTGGGCGGGTTTTATGCTTCGGCGGGATACTGCAGTGAGTACCTGTATATTTATCTCGCGCGGAACATGAAATGGAATCCGCTGCCGCAGGACGATGATGAATATCTCTCCAATATTTCCATGACAGTGGAAGAGGCATATGAAGCTGTAGAGAACGGTACGATCGAAGACGCAAAGACGATCGCCGCGCTGATGATGGCTCAGAAGTATATCCGCAAAAGCTGAGTGCGGCGTTGAGTGGCATAAAGCAGATTTTCGGCCGTCAGGGTGAAACGGATGCCGCGGATTATGCGCTGAGGCATGGTTATGCTCTGATCCGCCGGAATTACCGCACACCTTATGGCGAAATTGACCTGATCCTGCGTTCTCCTGAAGGAGAGCTGGTTTTTGTTGAAGTCAAAGCACGCTCCGATACGTATTTCGGATATCCCGAAAGAGCTGTAGATCAGCGCAAGCGCAGGCACATCATCCGTTCCGCTTACCACTACCTGGTGGAAAATTATCCCGATGATGAGGATCTGGTCTGGCGGATCGATATCATCGCGATCGTATATCAAAAGGACCAGAAAACGATACGCGATTTTAAATGGTATGAAAATGTCACAGCCAGCGACTAAGATCCCCCTTATTATTATTGTCGGCCCTACAGCTTCGGGCAAAACCGCAGCAGGGATAAGACTTGCACGCGTAATCGGCGGGGAAGTGATCTCTGCTGATTCCCGTTATCTTTACCGCGGGATGGATATCGGCACTGCAAAACCGGATATGGAGGAGCGGCAGGGTGTTCCTCACTGGCTCATTGATGTTGCCGATCCGGATGAGACCTGGAGCCTTTCTCTCTTTCGTGCTGCGGCAGATGATGCGGTAAAAGATATTTACAGCCGTGGAAAAAAGCCAATTGTCGTGGGCGGGACCGGACAATATATCCGGGCGATCCTTGAAGGATGGACGATCCCCGAGGGCGAACCGGATCACCGGCTGCGGGATGTCCTGGAGAGATGGGGAAACGATATCGGTGCAGAGGAACTTCATCGGAAGCTTGCCGTGCTGGACCCGGATGCCGCGGCGAATATTCAATGGCAGAATATGCGCCGGACTGTGCGGGCATTAGAGGTGATTTTTTCGAGCGGCAGGAAGTTTTCAGCCCAGCGTACTGCAAAAGAATCCCCTTATGATGCGCTGATATTCGGTATGAAGCGGGAGCGGGCTGAACTCTATAAAAGGATCGACATGCGTGTAGATTTGATGATCCGAAATGGTCTGGTTGAGGAAACCGCGGGTCTGCTGGCAAAAGGATATTCGGAGGATCTTCCCTCCATGTCCGCCATCGGCTATAAAGAGGTCTGCGATTACCTTAACAAAAAGATAAGCCTTGATGAAGCGGCTCAGCTTATCAAATTCAGGACGCATAATTACGTACGCAGGCAGGCAAACTGGTTCAAACCGGCTGATCCGGCGATCCATTGGGTCGATCCGGAGGATAATGAAGCCATGCTGGATATTATAAACAGGAGTATACATTAATGTCAGCCAGCTTTATCCGCAGAACTGAAGACTTTATCTGTGAAAACTGCGGCCGTGAGGTCAAAGGCAACGGTTATACCAATCACTGCCCTTACTGCCTTTACTCAAAACATGTGGATATCAGCCCGGGCGACCGTGCGGCGGACTGCGGCGGACTGATGAAGCCGGTCGCTGTGGAGCTCCGCAGGGGAGAAAAGATCATTACCCACGAGTGCGTGAAGTGCGGGTACCGCAAACCCAATAAATCCGCTCCGGAAGATGATTTTGATGTGATCCTCCGTATTATGTCGGAAAATTCGCTCTGAGAATCATCGCGGAAAAATAGGAATTATAATAAACCTATGGATACAAAACGTCTGATTTCCATTGTTGTTCCTGCCTATAACGAAGAAGAGGCATTACCTTTGTTTTATGAGCAGCTGCGTGCGGTTCTGGATGAGCTGTCGGATTCTTATGAGATCATTTTTGTGAATGATGGCTCATCAGACAAAACCGCTGAAATCCTGGATCGTCTTACTGCGGAAAACCCTGCTGTCCATGCACTGCATTTCAGCCGGAATTTCGGTCATCAGGCAGCTCTCTCAGCGGGTTTGCGGCACGCAAAAGGGGAGTACACCATTTCCATGGATGCGGACGGACAGCATCCGCCGAAGCTGATCCCGGAGATGATCCGACTTGCGGACAGCGGATATGATATTGTCCTGACCCAGCGGGTCGAAAAGGAAACCAAATCTTCCTTCAAAAAATGGTCCAGTGAGACCTTTTATAAAATATTAAACAAGGTCAGCGATACACAGACACTGCCCGGCGGCGCTGATTTCCGCCTGATGAACCGGGAATCTCTCAATGCGCTGATTTCTCTGCCGGAGTTTCATCGGTTTTTGAGAGGTATGGTTTCATGGATCGGTTTCCGCTCTGTCATCCTTCCGTTTGAGGTGCCGGAACGCCTGGCCGGAAAAACAAAATATTCCCTGAAGAAAATGGTCCGTCTTGCCTCCGACGCGGTGTTTTCTTTCTCTATGCTGCCGCTTTATATCGGTTTATCTGCCGGGGCTCTTTTCTTCGTGCTGGCTTTGGTCGAGGTTGTTTATGTCCTGAGTTTCTGGATCAGCGGGAACAGCGCGTCTCTTGCTCCTGGATGGAGTTCACTGATGTTTATGCTGCTGATCATCGGTGCGGTACTCATGGTCATCATGGGATTTATCGGCGTTTATATCGGTTATATTTTTCAGGAAGTCAAACACCGCCCGGTTTATATACTCAGGTCATCGCCCGTTGAAAGACCCGCAGAGGATAAATCATCCGGTACTCAATACCCGGAATAAACAGGCGGAATTTTTTACTGTTTATATATCAGTAACACGATTCCGGAGCCGGCAGGTACGGACATGACCGGACATTATTGCACGTGAAAAGGTAACCACCGCATTTTGCGGGCGGGTCAAAAAAGAGCCCTGAAACACAGCGGGGGTATGGGGGCTGCAGGTCTCCGGAAATCAGACGCGGGCTGTGGCTTTCCCAAACACACGAACTTTCGATCCCGCGCCTTGCGAAGCATGCCCTCCGGAATGCAAAGTGAGCCCTTATAGTAGATAAAACACGGTATTATGGAAAAACAAATAATGGATGAAGTTGTCGGAGAAGCCCTTTTTGCTGAACTGGTTCAGACAGCAGCAATCGACCTGCAGCCTGATGAAGCTGAAGCTTTGCGGAAGGAGCTGAACCTTAAGATGGAAGTTATCCGGCAGCTGGAAATAATTCCCCTCAGTGACAGTATTTCTCCGGTGATCCACGGGAATCCATATCCTCCGGCGATCCGCTGCGGATTGCGGGAAGATAAATGGATCCCTTTTGATGCTCCGGATGCCATTGTCCGGCAGGCTCCCCTGTCTCAGGATAGTTTTATTGTTTCTCCCGACGTTCCGCACCAGAGGATCGGATGAACAGTGATTTGATCAGGCTTTCGGCTTTTGAACAGGCGGAACTGGTTCGCTCAAAACGAATTTCTGCTACAGAGCTTCTGGATGCCGCGCTTACGCAGACAGCAGAATCGGAGAAGCAGATACATGCTTTTATAACGATCTGTGAAAAAGAATCAATAAATAAAGCACGGGAAGTTGACAGAAAAATCGCAGCCGGGGAACCGACAGGCCCTCTCGCAGGGGTCCCTTATTCCGCGAAAGATATGTTCTGCACCCGCGGAATCCGGACCACCGGAGGTTCCGGGATCCTGCGAGGCTGGATCCCGCCGTATAATGCCGCCGCAGTTGAACGGATGGGAAGCGCAGACGCGGTATTGATCGGAAAAACCAATTGTGATGAGTTCGGGATGGGAGGGACAAATGAATCAACGGCATTTATGCCCTGTCCGCGCAATCCTCATGACCCGGAACGTGTCGCCGGCGGTTCTTCCGGGGGATCGGCAGCTGCTGTGGCAGCGTATGAAGGGACAGTTTCGCTGGGTACGGATACCGGCGGCTCGATAAGAGAACCGGCAGCCTTTTGCGGTGTCGTCGGGCTGAAACCCACCTATGGCCGTGTGTCCCGCTGGGGAACTATTGCCTTTGCTTCTTCCATGGATACAGTCGGTCCGATCACCCGCTCGGTGAAGGATGCGGCGCTGATGATGAATGTTCTTGCCGGTTTTGATGCCCGCGATAACGTGACCGGACGTGTGCCGGTCCCTGATTTCCTTTCGGAACTGAAGAAAGATATCACCGGTTTGCGGGTAGGCATTTCTCCGGATTTTCTCAACCTTACAGTCTTGAATGATGATGGCTCACCCGATGATCATCCCATCGACCCTGAAATCACTGATGCACTTATGCGGGCCGCGGATATATTGGCTTCAGCAGGGGCGGAGGTCATTTGGGATGTACCCATGCCAAATACAAAATACTCTGTTCCGGCATATTTCGTGATCTCCCGCATCGAAGCTTATTCCAATCTGCAGCGCTATGACGGATTGAAATACGGACAGCGGGCAGGGACTCATGACGGAGATATGTATGACCTTTTCGCGGAATCGCGGGAGGCTGGATTTGGCCATGAAGTAAAACTGAGGATCCTGACCGGACTTTTTATAAGCCGGAAGGAATTTTATGAAAAATATTATCTGCGGGCTCAGCGGGCACGTGCTCTGATCCGCAGTGATTACGACCGGGTTTTTGATCCGGCCGGTAAATACCGTCTGGACCTGTTGCTGACGCCTTCCACACCGCTTCCGGCTTTCCGTTTTGACAGAAACGGAACCGATCCGCGGTTGGTTCGTTATGCGGATCAGTTTACTGCACCGATGAATTTTGCCGGCATACCGGGGATCTCACTGCCGGCCGGCCGAACAGCGGACGGACTTCCGATAGGGGTTCAATTTGTCGGTAATGATTACTCCGAAGCAATATTATTGCGTGCTGCCGGGGTGGTTGAACAGGCTTTGGCAAGCCAGCAGGAGAAGGTATGAGCGAATATACTGCAGTGATCGGTCTTGAGACCCATATTCAGCTGAATACAAGGACCAAAGCCTTTTGTTCATGTAAAGCTGATTCCTGGAATGAGCCGCCCAACAGCAGCATTTGTCCTGTCTGTACCGGACAGCCCGGTGCACTGCCGTCGCCGAATGCGGAAATGATCCATAAAGCTGTCCTGCTGTGCCTTGCCGTTCACGCTGAAGTCAATCAGGTATCCTTTTTTGACCGTAAGAATTATTTATATGCGGATATGCCCGGCGGTTATCAGGTGACACAGAATGATCAACCCATCGGTCTTGGAGGATATCTGGATGTTGAGATGGATAACGGGCGCATGGTGCGGGTCCGCATTGACAATCTGCACATGGAAGAGGATGCCGGTAAAACCCGGAATGAGAACGGTATCCGCCTCATTGATTTTAATCGCAGCGGTATTCCCCTGGTGGAAATGGTCACAAAACCGGATCTCCATTCCGCTGATGAAGCGGCAGCTTATCTGATCCGGCTGCGCCGGCTGATCCGCTGGATCGGTGTTTCCGAGGGGAATATGGAAAAAGCCCAGCTGCGATGCGATGCCAATGTCTCCGTTGCTCCGGCCGGTTCCGGTAAGCCGGGACGGAAATGTGAGATCAAAAATATTAACTCTATCGATGCTGTCCGCAAGGCGATCGTTTCCGAAATCGAGCGGCAGACCCGTGAACTGGAAGCGGGACATGAGGTGGAGCAATGGACGATCGAATGGGATAATGACGCCCGCGAACTGCGCAAAATGCGTTCCAAGGAAAACGCGGTGGATTACCGTTTTTTCAGGGAACCCAACCTGATGCCGGTGGTCCTTTCACAGGAGCAGATCGAGGCGTGGCATGAAGAGCTGCCGGAGCTTCCCTGGGTGAGGAAGCAGCGTTTTATAACAGATTACAAGCTCCCGGTTTATGATGCAGGGATCCTAACGACAGAAAGGGACCTTTCCGATTATTTCGAGGAAACACTGAATTTTTACGGCGGGGATCCGAAACGGGTCTCCAACTGGATGATGAATGAGATCCTCCGTCTGGTGAATGAAAGCGGTACATCTGCGTCAGGCCTGAACATCCGCCCGCGGGATCTCGCGGAGATCATCCAGATGGTCGATTCAGGAACAATCACAGCTGCAGTCGGCAAAGATCTGATTGATTTGGTACAGCAGAGTGGTAAGGCGCCTTCCCGGATCGCGGCAGAAAAGAACCTGACTGTTGTCAGCGATGAAGGAATTATCCGCGGGATCTGTGAAAAAGTAGTTAGCAGCAATCCGAAAGAGGCTGAGGCTTTCCGTGCGGGGAAAGAAACGCTGCTGGGCTGGTTCACCGGTCAGGTGATGCGTGAAACCAAAGGAAAGGCAGATGCAAAGCTTGTCGGGAAAATACTGAAATCGATGCTTACCGGACGATGAGACCTTGTCCCGGTACGCTGAAAATAAAGACAGTCTAAAAACAGAGCTCCGGGACCGCCTGAGTGCTGCAGTCCCGGATATACTCAGAACAGAGGCAAAAGGAGAATCCATGAAAGAATATGATGTGATTGTGATCGGCGCAGGGCCAGGTGGATATACAGCTGCTTTGCAGACGGCGAAAAACGGGTTGAAAACCGCTGTTATTGAAAAGGACAGCCTGGGCGGCGTGTGTCTGAATGTGGGCTGCATCCCTTCAAAGTCGCTTTTGAAGAATGCCGAACTCGCACGGACGCTGAGGAAAGACAGCAGGACTTTCGGTATTTCCTGTGATAATCTGGATCTGGATTATTCCGCCGCGGTGGAGCGGTCTCGGAAGGTTTCAAAAAGACTGAACCAGGGTGTGGCGTTTCTCCTGAAAAATGCCGGCGTGGATGTATTTTTCGGTACGGCTGAATTTACCGGTCCTCATGTCGTGCATGTTGTTCTGAATGACGGGGCAGAAGAAGAGTTGACGGCCGGTTCCGTCATCATTGCCTGCGGAACAAAGCCGGTTGAAATTCCCGGGATGCTGCCGGATGGTGAGAAGATCCTGAATTACCGTCAGGCGATCCTGCAGACAGTTCTTCCGAAGCGGGTCGTTATAATCGGCGGCGGCGCCATCGGTGTCGAATTCGCGACGGTCTGGAACGGATACGGTGCGGCAGTGACGATCGTTGAAATGCAAAGCCATCTGCTGCCGAATGAGGATGCGGAAGCAGGACTTGAACTTGAGCGCTCTTTCAAAAAGCAGGGTATTAAAGTGAAGACCGGAACAGCACTCAGCAGTGTGGAAAAAACTGAAGAGGGTGTTACGGTCCATTTGGAGCAGGATGACAAAGAAAGTACTGTTGAGGCTGACCAGGTCGTGATCGTGGTCGGATTCCGCTCCAATGCGCCGGATCTTGGACTTGAAAAAGCAGGCGTGGCGGTCACATCCCGGGGCTGGATCGAGGCAGACGAAATGGGCCGTACATCCGTTCCGCATATTTATGCGATCGGTGATGTTGCCGGCAAGGTGCTGCTGGCTCATACCGCGGAAGCGATGGGACGCGTGGCTGGTGATTTGATCGCCGGGAAAGATCCGGCACCGCTGCGTTACGATCTGATGCCCCATGCGACCTATTCCCATCCGCAGGTCGCTTCATTCGGGTATACGGAAGAAAGTGCCCGTGCTGCGGGAATCGCTTATAAAACCGGGAAAGCCGCGTTTATTGCCAATGGAAAAGCTTTGGGGCTTGGTGAAAATGAAGGCTGGGTGAAGCTGCTGTTTAACGCAGAAACGGGTGTCATTATCGGTGCGGTACTTGTTGGTCCGGAGGTCAGTGAGCTGCTGCCGGAGCTTTCTCTTGCGGCTGCTCAGGGTCTGACAGCACGGGATATCGCGCTGAACGTCCATGCCCATCCCACGCTCTCCGAAGTGATCATGGAAGCCGCAATTGAAGCTGTGAGTGAGAATTAAATTTTGAAGTTTCAAAAGGTTCACTTTATCCGAAACCGGATATGACGGAGACCCGTTGGCAGGAGCTCATCAGTGACTGCTGACGGGTTTTTGTGTAATTAAGAGTTCAGAGATGTTTTTTTACCGTAAATGTTTGTCAAAACAATTATTGATGTAATAAAAATTATAATACCGCAAAAAAAGAGTTTTATAATAACGCGCAATAAAGCCCTTGGTATGAGACAAGCCTTTGGAATTAATGGATCAGCATCGCGGTATATTGTGGTTCCCGCCTGCTGTATATGTTAAGTTAATCCGGGCACAGACTTGCTGAATATCATGATGAAATTGAAGGGGAAAAGATTATGAAAAAGAAAGCTATCATGTCGGTCAGCTTCGGTACCAAATTACATGATGTCATGGATCGAAATACCCATGTTCTCGAAGCTGAATACAAGTCAGATCATCCCGAATGTGATCTGTATCGTGTTATCACCAATGAATCACTCATCAAAATCATCCAGGAAGAGGGCGATCCGGTTTATGCAGTCCGTGAAAGTATGGCCCGCATGGTTCTGGATGGCGTTACTCATCTGTATGTCCAGCCTGCTTACATCCTGAACGGTTCAGAATATGATGAACTGGTTGATATGGTTTACTCCCATAAAGCGGACTTCATCACTGCTAAATGTGGTGCTCCGCTGCTGAACAATCATGAAGACTACGTCCGGGTCTGCCGTTCCATCATGGAAGAAGATTACCCGAACCTGCCTGCAAATGAAGCGGTTGTCCTTGTCGGTCATGGTTCCGACCATGCCAGTAATTCTGTCTACTGCACATTGGATTATGTCTTCAAAGATCTCGGATACGAGAACACTTCGGTCTGCACTTTCAATGCTTTCCCGCAGGTCGACACCGTGATCCGTCACCTGAAGAAGAACCCGGCGATCAATACTGTCCATATTGCTCCCTTCATGTTTGTCGCGGGCGAAATGGCTATGGAAGGCGTCTGCGGTGATGCGGACAATTCCATGAAAACACTGATCGCCAACGCCGGTTACAAGACTGTTGTCCATCGCAAGTGTCTTGGTGAATATACCGGTGTCCGCAAGGTTTACAGAGACCATCTGAACAGCTGCTTTGAATAAGAGGAAATGAACTATGGCATACGTAGATGAAATCATGGAATCCGTACTGAAGCGGAACCCGGGTGAACCGGAATTCCATCAGGCGGTAAGAGAAATTTTGGATTCGATCGCACCGGTCATCGCAAAACATGAGCGTGACTACCGCGAAGAAAAATTGCTGGAACGCATCGTGGAACCGGAACGCAGTATTTCTTTCCGTGTCTGCTGGACCGATGATAACGGCAAAGTCCACGTTAACCGCGGTTATCGTACTCAGTTCAACAGCGCACTCGGCCCGTATAAGGGCGGTATCCGTTTCCACCCCTCTGTCAATCGCTCGATCATTAACTTTCTCGGTTTTGAGCAGATCTTCAAAAATGCTCTTACCGGTCAGGCAATCGGCGGCGGCAAGGGCGGTGCGGACTTCAACCCGCGCGGCAAGTCCGATACCGAAGTAATGTCCTTCTGTCAGGCATTCATGTCCGAACTGTTCAATTACATCGGGCCAAATGAAGATGTCCCCGCGGGTGATATCGGTGTCGGCGGCCGTGAGATCGGATATCTTTACGGCGCTTACAAGAAGTTTACCCATCGCTGGGAAGGTGTTCTGACCGGTAAGGGTGTCGGCTGGGGCGGTTCGCTCGCCCGTACCGAAGCGACCGGCTACGGTGTGGTCTACATCACCGAAGAAATGCTCTCCCACAAGGGTCAGTCTGTTGCCGGAAAGACCGCTGTTGTTTCCGGTTCCGGTAATGTTGCGCTGTATACGATCCAGAAGCTGCAGACCCTCGGCGCAAAGGTCGTCACCGCAAGCGATTCCGACGGCTTTATCTATGATGAAGAAGGAATCGATTTCGCTGCGCTGCGTGAGATCAAGGAAGGCAAGCGGGGCCGTGTCAAGGACTATTTAGCCTATCGTCCGCATGCTGAATATTTTGAAGATGAAAAGCCATGGGGCGTCCCCTGTGATCTGGCTTTCCCCTGTGCAACGCAGAACGAGCTTTCACTCGAAGGTGCGCAGAAACTGGTTGCCAACGGCTGCAAATCCGTGACCGAAGGCGCCAACATGCCCACCACCCGTGAAGCTACTGATTACCTGTTAGGCGCCGGTTTGGACTTCCTGCCCGGTAAGGCTGCCAACGCCGGCGGTGTTGCGGTTTCAGCGATTGAAATGTCCCAGAATGCTTCCCGTCAGTACCGCTCCTTTGAAAGCGTAGATAACCAGCTTCATGACATCATGAAGGGAATCTTCGCCCAGATCCAGAGTGCCTGCGAAGATTACAATACTGTAGGCAACTATGTCAGCGGTGCAAATATCGCCGGCTTCCGTCTGGTTGCCAAGGCTATGCGAGCTCAGGGTTATGTATAATCATTGATCGCTGCCGGCCGGCACCGGATAGATTTATTATCAGGAAAGGCGGGACAGACCCCGCCTTTTTTCATAACTCATGCCCGTCATAATCAACAGCCGGTGAGTCTCAGATCACCCTCTCTTTGGATATAATTTATTTAAGAATTTTACGGTTTGGAGTTTCAGTCTGATGAATGATAACAATTCAATGAACAAAGTATTTATTGACGGCAGTGCCGGGACTACCGGACTGCGGATTTATGAAAGGCTCAGCGCACGTGACGATTTGCAGCTCATCACGCTTTCAGAAGCGTCCCGCAAGGATCCCGCTGCCCGTAAAGAAGCGATCCATGAGGCCGGTGTCGTTTTTCTCTGTCTGCCGGATGCGGCTGCTGTTGAGGCGGTTGAACTGGCAGAGGGTTCTGATACCGTCATAATTGATACATCCACTGCTCATCGGACCGCGCCCGGCTGGGCTTACGGTTTTCCTGAGCTGAAGGGGTACCGGGATGTCATCCGAAACTCCAAACGAATTGCCAATCCCGGGTGCCACGCCAGCGGTTTCATTGCGCTGGTTAAACCATTGATTGACGAGGGCCTGATTGCTCCGGATACTGCGCTCAGCTGTTTTTCCCTTACCGGTTATTCCGGCGGCGGGAAGAAGATGATCGCTGAGTATGAAGCACCGGAGCGGGATCCTCTTTTCAAAGGACCGCGGCAATACGGCCTGACGCAGCAGCACAAGCACCTTAAAGAAATGTCATATGTATGTAATTTGGAAACCGCTCCGATTTTCAGTCCGATTGTGGCTGATTATTACGCCGGGATGGAGGTAAGCATTCCTCTCTTTGCAAAAAATCTTAAAGGAAATATTGATAATCTTAAAGAAATATTCAAAGCATATTATCCGGGCCCGCTGGTCCATTTTGATGATGCTGCAGATGAAAACGGGTTCCTTTCCGCTTCTGCTTTCGCCGGCAGGGATGACATGCAGATTCTGGTGAGCGGTAATGATGACCGCATTCTCCTGACTGCCAGGTTTGACAATCTCGGAAAAGGTGCTTCCGGGGCAGCGGTCCAGAACCTGAACCTGGTGCTGGGTCTTGATGAAACAACAAGTCTGGTTTTAGGCTGAGGGGTGAGATAAAAATGAAAATGATTACTGGCGGTGTATGTGCCGCGAAGGGATTCAAAGCAAACGGTATCCGCTGCGGGATCCGGGCAAATCATACGGACAAGGACCTGGCGCTGGTTGTCAGCGATGTGATGTGCACGGCGGCAGCGGTATATACCACCAACCTTGTTAAAGGCGCTCCGATCGCTGTGACCAGAGAAAACATTTCTGACGGCAGGGCTCAGGCTGTCATCGTGAACAGCGGCAATGCAAATACCTGCAATGCAGATGGTCCGGAAATTGCCCGGAAGATGTGCGGACTTGCGGCTAATGCTCTTGGTCTCGATCCGACGGATATCATTATCGGTTCCACCGGTGTTATCGGGCAGCCGCTTAGCATCATTCCCATTGAAAAAGGAATGGCAGAACTGGTCAGCGGATTGCGCGTCGACGGGAACAGCGACGCTGTTGAGGCGATCATGACTACCGATACCCGGAAAAAAGAAGCGGCGGTGGAGTTTGAACTGGATGGTCATACATGCCGCATCGGCGGGATGGCAAAAGGCTCCGGGATGATCCACCCCAATATGGCGACGACCCTGATCTTTATCACAACTGATGCCGCGATCTCAAGCGATATGCTTCAGAAAGCTTTGAGTACAGACGTAAAAACTTCCTTCAATATGCTTTCCATCGACGGAGATACCTCCACGAACGATACGCTGGCGATCCTTGCCAACGGACTGGCTGGAAATCCTGAAATCTCAGCGGAAGGTGCGGCGTTCGATACGTTTTTGGAAGCTCTGCATTGTGTCACCGCTGATCTCTGCCGCAAGATGGCTGCTGATGGCGAAGGCGCGACGAAAATGCTGGAATGCAGGGTGAGCCATGCACCGGATGAAAATGCGGCGAAAACCGTGGCAAAATCTGTTATCTGCTCTTCCCTGCTGAAAGCAGCCATGTTCGGTGCCGACGCAAACTGGGGCCGGGTGCTTTGCGCGATCGGTTATGCGGGTGTTCCGCTGGATGTGGACAGGATCGAAGTGCGCTTCGAATCTGCAGGAGGAAATATACTGGTCTGTGAAAACGGGGCCGGTGTGGCATTCTCTGAAGAAAAAGCAAAAAAGATCCTGCTTGAGAAAGAGATTTACATTCTCATTGATCTGCATCAGGGAGAAGCCGGAGCCACAGCCTGGGGCTGTGATCTGACCTATGATTACGTGAAGATCAACGGAGATTACCGCACGTAGAAAAAAATTATAAAGAATCAGAAATTTGGAGAAAAAATGAACAAAGATTTTTCAAATGCGGAACGGGCGGAGGTTCTGGTTCAGGCCATGCCGAACATCCGGCGTTATTATAAAAAGATCGTGGTGATCAAATATGGCGGTAATGCCATGATCAACGAGGAACTGAAACATCAGGTCATGGAAGATATTGTGCTGCTTTCCCTCATCGGCATCCGTGTCGTACTGGTACATGGCGGCGGTCCGGAAATCAGCGACCTGATGAAGCGCCTGGGGAAAGAAGCTGTATTTATTGACGGGCTGCGCGTGACAGATAAGGAAACTGTTGACATTGCGCAGATGGTGCTGGCAGGGAAGATCAACAAATCCCTTGTGAATATGATCGAGCATTTCGGCGGAAACGCTATCGGTCTTTCCGGTATTGACGGTCATATGATCCAGGCTGAAATCAAGGATGAGCGGCTCGGATTTGTCGGAAACATTACCTGCATCAATGCAGAACCGATCCTTGATATGCTCGATGACGGATATATTCCTGTGATCGCTACACTTGGCTGTGATGATGCCGGGAACACCTACAATATCAACGGCGACACCGCTGCTGCTTATATTGCGGGTGCTCTGCAGGCGGAACGTCTGTTGATGATGACAGATGTCCCCGGTGTGCTGAGAGATAAGGATGATCTGTCTACGCTGATTTCCGAAATGAGTGTGGAAGAAGCCAAACATCTGCGGGAACAGGGAATCATTGCCGGCGGTATGATCCCCAAAGTGGAGTGCTGCATCGAGGCGATCCGCTCCGGTGTGAAGAAAGTAGTTATCATGGACGGCCGCATTCCTCATTCCATCCTGATGGAACTTCTGACGGATGAAGGCGCCGGGACATTGGTTTTTTCGTAAAAAACGAGAATTGAGAAGCTAAGGGTTCATTAATTGGAAGGGACTGTCTTTGCGGATACAATGATCAGAATGATTCAGATTTCCTTCCAAATGGATCATTTTCAGAAAAGAGTGATATAGATCATGAGCGATTTGAAAAATATTGACAAAATGTATGTCGCGAACACTTATGCGCGGTTCCCGGTGGAGATCGTTTCCGGGAAAGGGTCCGTTTTGGTGGATAATAACGGGAAAAAATATATCGATCTGGGTTCCGGGATCGCTGTGAATGTATTTGGAGCCGGGGACGATATATGGAAGGAAGCTGTGATCGCTCAGCTGGATAAGATTCCCCATACCTCCAACCTGTATTACACAGAACCCTGTGCGCTGCTGGCGAAAATGCTCTGTGAACGGACCGGGATGAAAAAGGTCTTTTTCGGCAATTCCGGTGCGGAAGCCAACGAATGCTCTATCAAGGTTGCCCGCAAATATTCCGCTGAAAAGAAAGGTTCGGAGTGCTTTACGATCATTACGCTGGTCAACAGCTTCCATGGACGAACCTTAACAACTTTAGCGGCAACCGGACAGGAGCATTATCATGAGCTGTTCCAGCCGCTTACGCCTGGATTTGTCCATGTTCCTGCTAATGATTTTGAAACATTAAAGAAAACCGCACAGGAAACCAATGCTGCAGGGATCATGATGGAGATCGTTCAGGGTGAAGGCGGCGTGCTGCCGCTCACTGAAGATTTTGTGAAGCAGACAGCCGTATTTGCGAAAGAAAATGATATTCCGCTTATTATCGATGAAGTCCAGACCGGCAACGGCCGTACCGGACAGCTTTATGCTTATATGAATTACGGCATTCAGCCGGATATCGTCTCTACAGCCAAAGGAATCGGCGGCGGTTTGCCCCTTGGTGCCTGCCTGATGGGCGAAAAGGTCCAGGATGTGCTTCATGCCGGTGATCATGGTTCAACCTTTGGCGGCAATCCCGTTGCCTGTGCCGGTGGTCTGACGATACTCAGCCGCATTGATGACGAGCTGCTTGCGGATGTCCGTAGGAAGAGCGCTTATATTTTTGAACAATTCACCGGCGCAGCGGGTGTGGAATCCATCAGCGGTATGGGATTGATGATCGGCATCAAACCGGTCGGTCCCGCATCCAGGATCGTCAATGCTGCCATTAAGAAAGGTGTTCTGGCCCTTACAGCCAAGGATCGCATCCGTCTTCTTCCTGCACTGAATATTCCACAGGATCTTCTCGGTGAAGCTGTTGCTGTTCTCAAACAGCTCTGTGCGGAAATTCGGGAATAAGAAACGAATCGCAGCTTTGTGATGTAAAAAATAAAAACAGCCGCTTATATCAGTGGCTGTTTTTTTTAATTTATGATCCGGCTGATCTTACAGTTTGATCACGAATTCCGGTGTACCCTGTGCTCCGACGGCAATTTCGTATTTGTCAAAGCAGATGACCAGATTGCCGTCTCCATTCAGATACCAGTGGTGGTAAGCCGGAACGTTTATAAAAGCAAAGTCGAAAGATTCTTTATCCGTATAATACAGGCCTTCTCCTGCTTCATTGGCAGCTGTCATTTCTGCCAGGATCTGATCATGGATTTCCTGCATCTTGTCCTGAGATACCACATCTTCCCACTTGACCGGTTCTCCGGTGTTTTTATCCAGTGTCCAGAATTCATTGGATGTCATAGAGGAACCGGCAGCGAAGAACGCAACTGTTTTGAAGGATAAATAATCCTGCGTATCGGCAAGAAGTACATGGAAATATTCATATCCGAAGTGAGGACCATCGCCTTCCGTGGTACTTTTTTCGGCTGTGGCAACTGCGGTTTCGTACTCCTTCTGTATCTCATCAGCCTTTTCTATAAAGTGCTGGTTCATCTTTTCTTGCTCGCCGAGGTCCGCCATTCCGCTGACGGCAGGAATTTTTATATTCATGTACCAGTTGTTTTCATTGGCCTCAATGGTATCTGCAGTATAGACTTCGAAAGAATATTTATCATCTTTCATCAATACAGCTTTATCGCCTGTGATCTCAAATCTGGATTCGCCGTATGCGCCAGGAGCGATTTCATATTTGTCAAAGGTGATGACAAGATTGCCCTTTTCATTGATGTACCAGTGCTGGAATTCTTCAATAAAGGAGAATGCAGTGTAGTAAATGTCCTCATCGGTCCAGAAGACCTGCTTCGTCTCATTTTCCTTATCCATTGCGGTCTTGATCATCGAACGGATCTCTTCAAGGCGGACTTTATCTGCGACATCGGAGAGTGTAAGCAGATTCCCGCTGTGCTTGTCAAGCGTCCAGTATTCGTTGACAGTCATGGAAGATCCGGCGGCATAATAAAGCCAGGTTTTGAACACGAAGTAATCGTCTGATTCTGCAACCTTTTCCCATCTGTATTCATGGCCGAAATGAGGCATATCTTCATCAGAATATTCTGCCTGCATCATTTCTATATCGTTTTCATATTCTTCAACGATTTTTTCCCGCCAGCTCATAAAGTAAGCATTCAGTGCTTCTTCAACGGATTTGTCAGCAAGACCTTTGATCTGCGGGATGGAAAGGTCTATATAGCAGTTATCGGTACGGTCTTCTGTATGAGCTGCCTCCGAAAGTTCAAAGGAATAAAGCTCATCTGCACTGATGGCGGTGAACGCAGCGGTCAGTACAAGCAGTGTCATAATAATAAATATAAACTTTTTCATAAGACTCCTTATTTGATTTCTCATCAGGACGGACTCTGTTCCGCCTTATTTCATTATACTATAGAAGTATATTTTTTATTCAAGGGTGTATATGGGTATTTTTTTTGAAACTTGTCTTAATCTGACCGGTTCAGCAATATACTTTTTTTTTATGTCAAATTCCTGTTTTTGTGATATAAATAACAAATGTAGAATAACATGAGTTGTCAGAGAGCATGCGGTTGGTTCTTGAGCAGAGCTTTCCCCGGTTATTCAAAAGTTATCCCGGTAAGGGATCAAAAATCAGGAGAAGGTTAATAATGAGTGAAACAGTAAAAGGTACAGTGAAATGGTTCAACGAGTCAAAAGGTTATGGATTTCTTTCCCAACCGGAAGGTGAAGATATTTTTGTGCATTACACCTCTATTCAGGGAAACGGATTCCGGACTTTGAAAGAAGGACAGGAAGTAGAGTTTAATGTTGAACGCGGTCCGAAGGGTCTCCAGGCCAGCAACGTTACCATCCTGTAAGCAGAAATCGTATCAATTATTATTTCAAATTTGCTGAAAACGGTCCGGTGAGGATCGTTTTTATCTTTAAAATAAATGAAATTTGTCATGTAATGGCTGAGATTCGTCATATATTTTTACAAAATTTCCTTTTATTTCTTCAGGAGCCCTTGATTTTTTCGCGACATTGTGTATACTCATATAATATGAGGTAATCAGAGAATTTCCTCTGGTATCTTGAATACAAAAGAGCTGAAAAGCTCTGGGCAATATTTTACAAACCTGGAGGTAATAAATGGAAGGATATTGTGTAAAATGTAAGGCAAAGCGTGAGATCCAGAATCCCACTGCTGGTTTCAACAAACGTGGTTCAGCTGTTGTTTTCGGCGTTTGCCCGGAATGCGGCACCAAGATTTATCGCATCGGCCGCACTGAACTACATGAGGGAATGGAACCCCCTGCGAAATAAATCCAAAAGGATTTAAAGCTAAAAGCTGCCCTGGGCAGCTTTTTGCTTTAATCATTCCTGATTGCGGGAATTTCCCGCAGAGATATTTCTCCGGCTATCCAGGTTCTTGTTTTTCCGTTTTGATCCGTTGTGATCAGCGAACCATCGGGTGCAATGCCGGTGACTGTGCAGCGCTCCCTGCTGCCGTCCTGACGAACCAGCCAAGTTTCCTCTCCTTTGTAAGCAAGACAGCTTTCCCACAGTTCGAAAAAAGCCTGTTTTCCGATAAGAGGACGTAAAAATATCAGCTGTGTGATAAATGTCTTTATCCATTCCACCCGCGGAATGACAGTACCGGTTTCATCCTCTACAGAAGAAGCAGGATAGTTCAGATCCGGAAGCTCCGGCGCGGAACCGTGAAGCAGATTGATCCCGATACCGAGAATCAGGGCATTCAGGCGATCTCCTTCCCATTGCGTTTCACAAAGGATCCCGCAAATCTTTCTGCTCTTCAGGAGAACGTCGTTCGGCCATTTGATCTTGCTTTCGATCCCGTATCGGTGCAGCAGCCCCTCCCGGACGGCCAGTCCGGTAAGCGGAGAGAAGAGATTCAGATTTGCCATTTCCTCAGCGGTCGGACGGATAATAATGGTCATTGGGAGAGAACTGCCCGGCTTCGTTATCCATTCCCGCTGCATTCTTCCCCGTCCTTTGGTTTGTTCATATGCGGTGATGATAGTCATATCCGGGGCTCCTGCCGCGGAGCATTCGAAGCCGAAATCATTGGTTGAACCGATCGTGTCAAAGCAGTGGATTTCCCCGACCGGCAGCCCCTTCAGCGCCTCTGCCAATTCTTCTTTTGTCAGCCTGTTCATATTTTCTGTATTATTCATTTTTCAGGTTTTGTCAGATATTGATAAAGGACACTGTAAACAGTCTGCAGACTCTCTTCTGAGACTTTATCGCTTGTATCGCCCAGCGTATGCCACCAGGGATAGTCAAAGTCGATCAGGTCAGCTGCGGGAATTCCCTGTTCAAGGAAGGGAATATGGTCATCCTGCATGGCGTATTTTTCTTTGTTGATAAATTGTTTTGAATATCCGAGTTTTTCCGCTATCCCGAAAAGCTCATCAGTCAGTGCTTTGTCGGAATATTTTTCCCTGTAGATATTGAGATCTGCATCTCCGATCATGTCGATCACGATCACTGCGTCCGGTTTTTGTTCCAGTTCCCCGTATTGTTCCGCCAGCAGGCTGGAGCCCAGGCACCAGTCCGGCCAGCCCATCAGGTTCCCCTGATCCTCTGCATCAAAAAAAGCCAGTGTCACCCGTTTGTTCTCCATCTTTGGCAGCGTCTTTGCCAGTCCCATCAGCACCGCCGCACCGGATGCCCCGTCATTTGCCGCCGGTACAGCATGCTGTCTGTCCGCGGGGAATTTTTCCTGATCAGCCTGAATGCGGGAATCGAAATGCGCTCCGATGACGATCCATTCACCGCCGGCATTATTGGCCCCGCGATCCGCGGTAATGTTCTGTACCGTTTTACCCCGGTAACGTTCGGCGCTGCTTTGTACACTCCAGCCGGCTTCTTCCAGCATGGCGGTTGTCTGTCTGATGAATTGGACATGGGCTTCGCTGCCCGGTGTTCGGGGCCCCAGATCCATCTGCTGCTGGACAAATGGCATCAGTTTTATGGTTTCCTTTGCGGAACTGCAGGCTGTGAGGCTGAAAAATATGACAATCAGCAAAAAAAGTGAGAGCTTCGTTTTCATTGGTGATCCTTTATGTCAGTAATCTGATGCAGCACCCGGATAGCAGTGCGCTGCCTGCTAAATATAGTAACAGAAAATAATGAAAAATAGTCATATAATTGCACAAATTTTTAAATTTGGTGTATAATCTTCCATCGTGAGTTACGGAGAGATAGCGTAGTCTGGCCTAACGCGCGCGCCTGGAGAGCGCGTTTACCGCAAGGTAACGAGGGTTCGAATCCCTCTCTCTCCGCCAGAGAAAACACCGGAAAGCCGGTGTTTTTGCTTTAATTTGAATGAACTCAGCTCCGTTGTTATGGTATGATATAAATATTCATTTTTTGTTCTGTAATGTTTTATAAGGAGAATGTTATGAGCATACTCGAAATCATCCGCAGCAGGCGGAGCGTCCGAAGTTTCAGCGGTGCTGACCTTCGTCAGGAAGATGCGGAAAAAATAATGGCTTTTGCCGCAGGTGCGTCAAATCCTTATGATATCCCGGTCTCCTGGTTTCTGCTGGATGCAAAAAAAGACGGTCTTTCAAGCCCTGTGATCACAGATACAAACATCTGGATCGCCGGCAAAATGGACAGGGTCTCCCACGCTGAGGAGGCTTTTGGTTTTTCATTTGAAAAGATCGTTCTGTTTGCTGAATCTCTCGGCATCGGTACAACGATCATTGCCGGGACGATGAATCGTCCGGCTTTTGAAAAAGCTGTGTCACTTGCTGAAGGAGAAGTTTTGCCCTGCGTCAGTCCTCTTGGTTATCCTGCAAAAAAAATGTCTCTGCGGGAGATAATGATGCGGAAGGGCGTCAGAGCGGACAGCCGTCTCAATTTTGGTGAACTGTTTTTTGATGGACAGTTTGGAACAGCACTTACTCCGGAAAAGGCCGGAAGACTGAAGAACGTTTTTGAAGCTGTACGTCTTGCGCCTTCTGCTGTAAACAAACAGCCCTGGCGTATTGTTCTTTGCGGAAATGAAGCTCATTTTTATGAAAAGCATACAAAGGGCTATATCTCAGGAGATAACTGGGATATACAGAAAATCGATATGGGAATCGCGCTTTGCCACTTTGAGCTGGCTGCTGAAGAATGCGGTGCGGCAGTTTCCTTTAAGGTTGATGATCCCGGCCTTCAGATTTCTGCGGACCTGAGCTATACAGCGACTTATATGATCAACTGACAGAAATGAGATCCGGCTGTAACAGCGGAATTATCTTATTTCCCGGCCGTGGCTCCATGGTTTTTGCGGCCTGACCTCTGTTTTTTGATCTTCGATAAAACATTTTTCACAATATCCCGCATTGTTCTCTTAGACTGCTCGTCGATCATCAGATATCCGCCGGCTATTACCGCTGCCGCAAGCAGCAGCCGCAGCAGAAAACTAATCCCCCACGGCATTTCACTGAGAATAATGCGGGTCTGTCCGTAGGCGGCAGCGCTGTAAAGGACGATCATCAGGATAAAATAACGCAGATCCCACTCGATCGGGAAAAGCCTGTCAGAGACGATCCAGCGCCCGCACATAGCTGTCACATAGCCCAACAGTTCAGAGATCACAGCACCGTAAAGACCGAGCTTCGGTGTCAGGATCATATTCGATCCCAGGTTGACCAGGACCGCAAGTCCCAGCATGACGGAGACCCACCAGGTTTTCCCGGTTTTTGCTGTTCCCGGGTCGATCACGTAAACGCCCATGGTGAAGATCCAGCGGAGCTGCATGATGCCCAGCAGGCCGATTCCGGCAAGATATTCTGGCGGAGCAAGGAACAGGAAAATTTCCCGTGCAGCGGTCATTACCAGCGTACAGATGGAAAGCGACCCGAAGGTATAAAGTGAAAGCATTGAAGGCAGAGTTCGTTTGATCTTTTCTTCCTGGTTCAAGAGAGAATACATCGTTGGTTCCCAGGCATTGCAGAAAGCCTGTGTGGCAAGTGTGATAACGATCGTGGCTTTGTTTGCCAGACCGTAATATGCCACCTGGACCGGTGTGGTTGAGGCATTCAGGAACATGCGGTTATTGGCCGATAAGCTCCAGCCGAATAAAGTCCCGGGAACCAGAGGAAAACTGTATATGGCAAGCTTTTTGAACCATTTCATTGAAAATTGCGGAGCCAGCAGCTGCCGGGAGATAAAAAGCGCAATA
The DNA here is from genome assembly GCA_902774215.1 of uncultured Chloroflexota bacterium. Classification (GTDB taxonomy): domain Bacteria; phylum Chloroflexota; class Anaerolineae; order Anaerolineales; family Anaerolineaceae; genus Flexilinea. Next base: position 40,794 of record CACYHU010000026.1, on the reverse strand, counting down.
ACAGCGCCAGTCGTGTTTGATATGATTTGCGCGTAATAATAGCCGGGGATCCCGACCTTCATTACCGCGACAAACAGCACGATGCAGCCCATATATATTAAAGAAACTGTCAGCGCGATCAGCATATATGGCAGTGCTTTGTTCTCAAGCCGCAGCAGGTTGAGCGAATAGGTATATATAGCCACAGGAACCAGAGCTGTAAAAGCCAGCCGGATCAGCCCGGTCTGTTCCGCAGTTCTGAAAAGCCGCAGCGAAAATGTTTCACCCATCAGGAGTGACGTCAGGATCACCAGAATTCCGCAAAAGCCAACGAAAAGGAAGGTGGTGGAAACCATTTCCCGCCGGTCTTTGTCATTTTCTGCTTCGAAGAAAAACCGGTAAAGCCCGGTCATCAGGTTCAGCCCGATCAGCAGGTTGAAATAACCTGTAAGTGACGTAATGACTTCGATGGAGCCGTATTCCCAGGAACTCAGAAAGCGGGTCATCAGCGGCAGCGTGATCAATCCCGCTGCCTGGGAAAGCACTCCGCCGATCCCGTAGATGATCACATTCCGTGCGACAGATGCTTCCTTTTTGTCAGATACTTCTTTATTCATGGCTTCATTTTATCATCTTTTTCTGCATCTGTATAAGAACGGAGCACATGGGAACCGGCACTCTGCTTCGGCAAAGTGCGCACGAAGGGCCAGACATCAGTGCTGTGCTGCCCGGTTCTGAACAGAAAACTTTTTTACTGCTCTTTTGATCAGGCAGTATATAAGAGCTGTAAGAACAGAGCACATCAGGACAAACGGCGGGAAAAGCCAGCCGTTCTGTGTGACAGGCTGAAAGACGGGAAAAGAAATCGCAATATAAAAAAACAGTGGATGTATTATATAAATAATCAATGAGGTCGTATCGATTTCATCGGGGGTAACGATTATTATTTTTTGCTCATGAGACGGAACCGGTGCGAAACCTGTCAGCCCGAGAACAAGTACTCCCACGGTGAGTATCATTCCCAGCGGTATTTCGGTTTTTCCGATCCCGAGAAGCTCTGTAAATGAAAGCACGAATCCGGTTATGAGCAGAATAAATATTTTTGTTCCGGTTAATTGAAATCTGCTGATCAGTTCCTTTTCATAATTATGAATAAAAAGACCATACATGAACATGGGTAAACCTGTACACAGACTGTTACTGGTAATTGGCAGATCTGTATTGAATCCTGCGATAATCGGGAAGATACTGCCCAGCCCGAGGCTGAGTGTAAACGCGGAAAAAGCTGCATAGTACAGCGGTTTATAGGAAAAACGATCGTTTGTAAAACACAGCCAGAGATAAAGTACAAGATAAACCTTTATTTGTGCTGTAAGATACCACAAATGGAAGGTATAATGCCCTGTCCTGAGATCTGCGAAGAGGAACAAAGCTGCATCCTTGATGGAAAAGAGTGAGGACAGATATTCACCCGGACTTTGATTTCCGGCTAAGCAATTGATGAAAAGACCCCATCCCAAGAAAATTATATCGGAAATAATGAGCAGAATAACCGTTTTTTTCAATCTTTTTATCAAACGGGAAGATACTGCCCTGTATGAGTAATAACCGGAAACCGCAAAAAAGTACGAAACCGCGAAACGTCCGGCACATTCTATCAGGTTCCCGAACAAGCCCGGAAATTTGACGTGTATAAATACGATAAAGATAGCCGCGATCAATTTTACGGCACTGATATAAGGATTTTTTACATTCTTACTGACTGCAGTGTTTTCCATCTGAGACTGAAATTCAACGGCTTTGTTCTTTTTTACAAAGCTTTCGATAAATGATCCGTACTTTTTTTGATTATACTATAAAGGTACTATAAAGAACAGATAAATATTGGCTGAAATTGGGATTTGACAGAACAGGAAAACTCATATTAAAATATAAATATATTATTTTCGGAGGGTTGATTATGAGAAAAAGAATTTTTGTTATCACAATTTTGCTGTTGTTTATTCAATTGCAGATCATGCAGCTGCAGGCAACGATCGATGCGATGAGCGGCAATTCCGGTTCTTCTTCCGGAAACAACGGTTCATCCGGCGGCAATTCAACTGATATGTATGTCTGGAATCAGATGAATTCCGGATATTCTTCAACTCCGACCCCATTTGGTTATACAAATACTTACCCGAATACAACAGTAAGCAGCAGCAATTTTCCTTCAATGGTCCGCCCTCCCGTTCCTTCTGGTCCTCCGCCGGTATGGAAAAAACCTGCCGATCGTTATTCGACTGAAATCTATGTCGGTGATGCCGGGCAATACCTTACGATTTCTGAAGCAGTGAAGCATTTGCCGGCCAGAGCCGGTGAAGTGACGATTTATCTCGTCAGTGATACTGAAGAACCGCAATCCGGAATTTCAATCCCGATGGATAAAAAAATCACATCCTTCAGGATCGCTGCCAATGACGAAAGAAGCAGACGCACAATATATCCGGCCGACCGTTCTGTCTGGTTCTTTTGTAATGGTGTTCCGCTGATCGTTGACAGAACGGTAACCTTTGCGGAAAAATCGATGATCATGGGCGGGTTCGTAACTTATTCGGGGCATAACGTTGAAGCTCCAAAGAGTACGATCATAATCAACGGCAATGCCCATTGGGTCTATGCAGGCGGACAGTCGGATCGTGAAGGGCACAGTTCAACGGTGAATGAAGCCCTGGTGATCATCAACGGGAAGGTTGACCGGGTTTATGCCGGAGGCCGTTCCATTTGGGGCGAAACTTTCGTCCATAATTCAACAGTTGTTGTGAACGGAACTGCCAATGAGATCTACTGCGGCGGATATACGGAAAACGCTTCTGCTAAAGCTACTGTCGGGCGGGCAGATCTGAAGGTTTATGGCTGGTACAGCAAACTGGGTCTTGGGCTGGGTGCCGGACAGTCCTATCTTTTGACACCTGTGGGCTGCTATCAATAGGATCTTTTACCGGGACGGATCCGGGGTGTATCCATGATGCTCAGGACCGTCCCGTTTTTTTTACTCATATCGTATTTTCTTCCGGGCTATAAATTTGTAAAAGAGGTTATCCTCAATATCGTAAGCAAAATAATTGTAATTCAGATCCTCTCTGACGATTTCTGTTCTGGAAGCATAGCTTTGCAGACTGTCGAGGTCAAAAGCCTTTCCGGGTTCGTGGTACTCATCGGTATAGACTGTATCAGATAATTCGACCATGGCAAAATGTGCGCCGCAAAGCAGTAAAATCACAGCTGCACTGACACCGATTTTCCTCATTACAGACAGATTTTTTTGCGCCTTGTGAATGATAAAATGGTCATTCAGCAATTCCAGCAGATATACCATAAATACAAATAAAGCCGGTATGCTCGATCTCATTACAAGGTCGTTGAACATGCCCATGGTAAACAATGGAAGCAGGATCAGTGTCAGCGCTGAGGCATAATAAACACCGTCTTTTCTGTGACCTGGCAGAAGTATCAATGTATATGGGATGACGTTGGTAAATATGAAAATAAAATAAATGCTGTAAGATTCATTTTGATATGGCATCAGACTGAATCCAAGCACTTCCGGTTTTTCTGAAAAAATGTTGCCGGAATAATATGCGAGAAACACCAGTCCCCATGTCAGTGCGGTACAGATATTTTCTGGACTGAAGATTTTTTTGAGGATCCGGGAGCCATTCTTTATTTTCAGGATCATCTCAAACAGTCCGCCGGCTGCAAGAAATATAATGCCGATAAATCCGAATAATCCATACATTACAGCCGGCAGCAGCAGAGGAACATAATATTCCAGCCTGTCCTTGTATTTCATAAACAATACAGTAATGAGCCATATCGTGATCGTTTGCTGAAAGACCCATCGCAGCAGGGTGTAGTTGTTGGAATATTGCAGCTTGATGTAGTGATAGTCATAAAACCATCTGATCGAACCCATCATATTAATTCCTGTCAGCCTCTTCAGTATCAGCTCTGAGAGCCAAAGCGGTACGGAAAAGAACGGGATCATCAGCATACATATCAGCTGCCCCTGGAAGTTTTTAATTTTCAGGTAATTGATAATATTGAGAAATACTAAAATCAGACCGATCTCATTCCATATGTAAAGCGCTGTTTCAGCTATCCTGACAGAACGGAAAATTTTACCGGCCAATGCCGGAATGATATACTGTCCGATATAATAAACCAGCATGGAATGATCATCACCGTTCACATAATAAACCGGCCATTTCCGGTTTACAAGATCAGCTAAAAGCGCATTGTGTTTCCGCCAGTCATCTGTCTGGTCAACAAACCTCCCCCAGCCGGCATAATAGCCGATCCAGCAAAAAAACAATATGGCCCCGATAAAAATAAAAGGTTCGATGTATATCGTATCCTCACTGCAGTTATTTGAATTCTTAATGATCCGGATTATACATAATGCCGCGGCTGCCATGCAGATGACCGAGGTCAAAATATTTGTCCATCTGAGTAAAAAAGCGATCAGGGGGAGATAGATGTAAAAAATACCTGCTGCAGTTATCAATCTCGACTTTATTTTCATGGAAAATACCCCTTTTCTTTCCGCGCTTTGTTTCCGGGCCTGAAATTTTTGAACAGATTCACTGCCGGGAGGTTCTGTACCTGTAATAAAGTATACCAATTATTTCAGTAATTCTGTTTGGAAAATCGCATGGAGGTTGGCCGCTGCTGTTCCGCAATCATTTTTCCTGAAAAGGGAATTACTGAAATTATTTGGCTTTTTTCATTTTCTGTTCTGCTGTCTGTTTGCGTTATAATGATAGATAGATTTTGTGTGAAAATAAATTCGCATCATTTGGTGACCGGCGGCAGACCGGTTAAGTACTGCCGGGGAAGGTTTTCGCTGATGAAAATATTGATTGGAACGAATAACGCTCATAAAGCACAGGAGATCCGGGATATGCTGCCGGAACATGAGATCGTACGTCCGAAGGATATCGGACTGGATATTGAAGTGGACGAGAACGGAACCACCTTTGAGGAAAACGCGAAGATCAAAGCGAAAGCCTTTGCTGAAGCTTCCGGTATGGTGACATTAGCCGATGATTCCGGACTGGAGGTTGACTGTCTGAACGGCGAGCCCGGGATTTTCTCAGCCCGCTATTGTCCGAAACCCGGGGCTGATGATGCTGACCGAAGAAAATATCTGCTGGAAAATATCAGAAAAAGCGGCGCGGAACGTCCCTGGAAAGCCCGTTTTGTTTGTGAAATTGCAGTGGTTTTCCCCGGGGAAAACCGCACTATCATGTCCAGAGGTCTCTGTGAAGGTGAGATCATTCCCGAAGAAAGGGGGACTTCCGGGTTTGGCTATGATCCTGTTTTTTATAAACCGGAGCTGGGTGTAACCCTTGCTGAACTTACAGAAGAAGGAAAAAATGCTCTTTCCCACCGTGGAAATGCCATAAGAAAACTGGCTCCGCTGCTGCGGGAATTGTAGGATATAAGCCGCTGTTCGTGACAGCGCTCAAATCTGGGCGGAGGTCAGGACCGGGTGCCGAAGTAACGCGATGGATCCGGTTCCGAACAGATACAAGAGAAGAAATTAAAAATTTCTGGATTCAGGAGATAGAGAATGGATACGATCAAACATTTATTCCGGATCGGATATGGTCCCAGCAGTTCCCACACCATGGGACCGCAGCGGGCTGCCGAGATTTTTTATCATAAAAATCCCAATGCCAACCGGTATCTGGTAACTTTATACGGAAGTCTGGCCGCTACCGGCAAAGGGCATATGACCGACAGGGCGATCAATGATGTACTGGGTATCGAACGCACTACTATTGTCTGGCAGCCGGACATAATGCTTCCTTATCATCCGAACGGGATGGAGTTTGAATCCCTGGATGAAGCCGGGAATGTAACAGACGATTGGACGGTTTATTCGGTGGGCGGCGGCCGGATCGATGATAAAGGTGATCGCATTCCTCCTGAAACGGTCAGCAATATTTATCCTCATCATAATATGCGGGAGATCCAGAATTATCTGAACGAGAACGGAATGAATTTCTGGGAATACGTGGAAGAGTGTGAGGGCTCTGAGATATGGGATTATCTGCGGGAAATCTGGCATGTGATGAGCGATGCGGTGGACCGCGGTGTGCGTTCGGAAGGGATGATCCCCGGCGGGTTGGGAATAACCCGCAAGGCTAATCTTTATTTCCGGCGCAGTCAGCTCACCCGGGAAGGTTTTATCCATTCAACGCCGATGTCCGCTTTTGCTTTGGCGGTATCCGAAGAAAACGCTACCGGCGGGAAAATCGTTACCGCGCCTACCTGCGGATCCTGCGGGGTGGTGCCTGCAGTCCTCCGCTATTTTCAGTTGAAAATGGATATAACAGAAAACAATATTCTGCGGGCTTTAGCAACCGCAGGTGTTTTCGGCAATGTGGTGAAGCATACCGGCTCTATTTCCGGTGCGGAGGTAGGATGTCAGGGTGAGATCGGTGTCGCCTGTGCCATGGCTGCCGCGGCTGCGTCATATTTTTATTCCGGAACCAGCCGCCAGATCGAATATGCGGCAGAATCCGGACTGGAACATCATCTTGGCCTGACCTGTGATCCGGTCGCGGGATTGGTACAGGTGCCCTGCATTGAACGGAACGCGGCGGCTGCGAATGCGGCACTGTTTGCGGCTCAGTTCGTCATGTTTTCCGATGGCACGCACCGTGTCTCTTTTGATGATGTGATCGAAGTCATGATGCATACCGGTATCGATATGCCCCGGCTTTATCGTGAGACCTCCGAAGGCGGTCTGGCAAAGGTTTACCGCATTCCGAGCGGTGCTTAGTTTTTTATTGCAATAGATGGACAACCAAACCGCAGCAGAACTTCTTGAGATCAACCGGCGTTTTTACAGTGAATTTGGAGATGCTTTCGCTGCGACCCGCCGGCGGATACAGCCTGGTGTGAGCCATGTACTGGAATCTATTCCGAGGGAGATCGCCTCTGACTGGCTGGACCTTGGATGCGGTTCCGGTGCCCTGGGACAAATCTGGGCGGGACAGCAGCGCAGCGGTTCCTATACCGGGTTGGATTTCAGCGGGCCGCTGCTTCGGGAAGCCCAAAAGACTACCGGGGGACTTTCAGGTGAACAGCTTACGCTGAATTATGTTCCGGGTGACCTGATGGATCCGGACTGGACCGGTGTTTTAGCCGGTGCGCATTTTGACGGGGTGCTTGCGTTTGCTTCCCTTCATCATATTCCGGGGCGTGACAACCATCTGCGGCTTTTCCGACAGATCCGTTCTTTACTGAAACCCGGCGGCAGGTTCGTTTTTTCAGTCTGGCAGTTTCAAAATTCACCGAAACTGATGCAGCGGGTGCAGCCCTGGAGTAAAGCGGGTATTACGGAAGACAGACTTGAACCCGGTGATACACTTCTTGACTGGCGTTATGCCCTTCCGGATAATAAAGAGAAAACAGGACTGCGTTATGTTCATCTTTTCAATGAAGATGAATTGGCCTGTCTGGCTGTCGAGACCGGTTTTTCATCTGCGGACCGGTTTTATTCCGATGGCGCGGAAGGAAACCTTGCTCTCTATATGGAATTGAAGGTTATTGGATAATTTTGATTGGAGGAATTATGACAAAGAATTTCAGCATTTGTTTTTTGACTCTTGTTATTGCGCTGATGCTGACCTTAAGCTGCGGTGCGGCGGGAAGCGTAAGTGATCAGGTGATCGTGATTGGTCAAAATGGTATAAATGACTTATACGGGGCTGTCAATTCACTGAGGCAGAATGCCGGTAATGCGGTTATTTATTTGAATGGCTCAGTCAGCCTGAACCAGCAGGTCGAAATTCCTTCAAACATTTCCGGTCTGAAATCCGTGACGATTGCTTCTTATACCGGTTCGCCGGTGACGGTCGTGATGGGCGGCAGCGTGATCTGCGCAAACGGGATTCCCCTGACTGTGGATCAGAATGTTTCCCTGACGAACGGATTCCTTGTCGGCGGGGCATGCAATGCTCAGCCTGGAACAGTTTCTGTTGAAGATTCCGTGCTGTTCGTTAACGGCTCTGCTGATTTTGTTATTGGCGGTGGTCTTGCAATGGGCAGCGGTGTTGTTTCCAGTGTGAAAAATGTGAATATCATTATCAATGGCAGTGCCGGCACTGTTCACGGAGGCGGTTATGCGTTTAATGGTGGTACTGCTGATGTGAGTGTTCTTGCTGATCTGATCCTTACCCAAACCGGTAATGTCAGCAATGCCCTTTATGGGGGCGGTTATGCAGCAGGAGCCGGCAGCAACGCTCCTGTCTCTGCTGCCCATGTGATCGCGCTTGGGATTGTTGGAAACTTATATCAGAACAGCGGTATGGCGGAGATGGGCGGCAGTGCGGCATTGGGCACGATGCCTGTTTATGATCCGGTTCAGCAGCCGGTTATCAGTCCGGATAAAACGACTGTTATGTATATCGGCCCCAACCAGCAGGCACAGAATTTTACGGATGCAGTCAATCTGCTGCCGATTCAGAATGCCGGAAATGTGGAATTCCGCATTATGGGAAACTTCCGTCAGGAGAATGAAGTTGTGATCCCGGCCGATCGCGGGATCGTTTCCCTGATTGTTACCGGGAATAATAATACACGGATGACAGTCTCCTGGCCGGAGGATGTGGGCTTTTATGCAAACGGCATCCCGACAACAATTGCTGAAAGTGTCGTTTTCAAAGATGGGACGCTGTATGGCGGTGCGAATGTCAGGAATGGCCAGCAGTCCAATCTGCAGAGCACACATCTCGATATTGCGGGAACAGTGAACAAGGTCGTTGCCGGTTCCAAGGCAAACGGGGCTCAGGCAGTGGCTCATGTCGGCAACACGATGCTGGTCCTCCGCGGAAAGGCATCAGGATGGCTCTATGGCGGCGGGGCTGCTCTTTATGGCGGTTATTCGGCTGTAGATGGAACAGCTACGATGGCTGTTGCCCGGGGCGCTTCCGTGGAAATGAGTGTCGCGGGAGGCGGTTATGCGTTTGGCGACAGAGCCCAATCTGTCGTCAATGAATCCAATATGAATATTGCCGGTACGATCGTTTATGCGGTTTTTCTTGGCGGTTATGCGGATCAGGGGTCAACAGCCGCCACATCCGGTCTTTCCTATCTGAACCTGGAAGCAACAGGGAATGTCGGCCAGAGTGTATGGTATGGCGGCCGGGCATTCACCCGTTCAACGGTGACGCTTGATACCGCTCAGGCTCAGATTTCCGGACGGGTAGGTGCTTCTGTCCATCGGGAAGGCCGTGCGACTGACAGCGGCAAGGTCAGTACGAGAGTAATATTGTAAGCCTGCAGCGGACAGCTTATATGGAAGACGTTTAAAGCCTTGAATGAGAGAGAAGGAACAGAACGAGAGATGGAACGGATCGCTTTAAATAATGATTGGTTTTTCACAACGGAATGGAATGATTCTTTGATCGGCATTTCAGAAAAAGAGGCTGCCGGTATGATGGAACATGTCCGGCTGCCTCATACTGTAAAAATGCTGCCCTTCAATAGTTTTGATCAGGATGTTTATCAGATGGTAAGCGGCTATGTCCGTTTTTTCACGATTCCTGAAGAATCAGCAGGAAAGCGATTCTTTGTCTGTTTTGACGGTGCCGCTCATCAGACTGAAATCTGGTGCAACGGAAAATATGTCGGGAACCATCACAACGGCTATACCGGATTTCGTTTTGAATTGACAGATTTTGTTAAGGTTGGCGGAGAAAATCAGCTTTGCGTAAAGCTTGACAGCCGTGAAATTGATGTTCCGCCCTTCGGCGGGATCATTGATTATCTCACCTATGGGGGACTTTACCGGGAAGTCTGGCTTGAAACCGGCGGACAGTCACGGATCAGCGATGTCTTTATCCGGGCAAAAGCCGACGGTACCTTCCGCTGTACAGTGACAAGTGATAAAGAAGCTTCCGATACGCTTTCATTGAAAATCTTTGATAATACCGGACATCTCTGGCATCTGGAGCAGATCCCGCGTGACGGGGATCTGACGGGAAAAATGAAAAAAGCAGCTGTCTGGTCGGTCGATAATCCGGTTTTGCATACGGCGGTGGTTTCTCTTTCACGCAAAGGAGAAGTTATTGATGAATACAAGGTCCGCTTTGGGTTCCGGACGATCGATTTCAGAAAAGACGGGTTTTATTTGAACGGTAAAAAAGTTCTGATCCGCGGGTTGGACCGTCATCAAAGCTGGCCTTATATGGGTTATGCGGTCCCGGCACGTGCGCAGCGGCTCGATGCGGATATTCTGAAGTATGAATTGGGCTGTAATGCCGTGCGGACCAGCCATTACCCGCAGAGCCATCATTTTATTGACCGCTGTGATGAGATCGGTCTGCTGGTTTTCACGGAAATACCGGGCTGGCAGCATATCGGCGATGAAAAATGGCAGGCTCAGGCGGTGCTGAACACCCGCGAGATGCTGTCGCAATATCGCAATCATCCGTCGATCATCCTGTGGGGTGTCCGGATCAATGAAAGTCCGGATAATGATGCCTTTTATCAGGAGACCAACCGGGTGGCTCATGAATTGGATGACAGCCGGCCGACCGGCGGTGTCCGGAATTTCCGCGGCTCCCATCTGTTTGAAGATGTTTATACCTATAATGATTTTTCGCATGTTGGCAATAATCCCGGCTGTGAACCGAAATCAGCCATTACACCCGATCCGGAAAAACCTTACCTGATCAGCGAATACAATGGTCATATTTTTCCGGCAAAGCCCTTTGATGATGAAGCGCATCGCCTGGAGCATGCCATGCGCCATGCCCGTGTGATCAATGATATTGCGGCGCAGGGTGATATCGCGGGCAGCTTTGGCTGGTGCATGTTTGATTACAATACTCATCGGGAGTTTGGTTCAGGAGATGGCATCTGCTGGCACGGTGTGATGGATATGTTCCGCAATCCAAAGCTGGCAGCCGCGGTTTATGCATCCCAGAGCGATGCAAGACCTGTTCTGGAGCTCAGCAGTTCGATGGATATCGGTGACTGGCCGGCTTTCGGGATCACCGGCATTACGGCTTTTACCAACGGCGATGAAGTCCGGCTTTACCGCAATCATGATTACGTCAAAACCTTTTATCCCTCCCGGGATTTTCCGGCACTTAAGCACCCTCCGGTCATCATCGATGATTTAATTGGTTCCCTGCTGCGGACAAAGGATGGATATGATAAGGAAACGGCGCAGGATCTCAAGACTGTCATTAATGCCTTCGCGAAATATGCGCAGGAACCCTTCGGCGAAGCGGTTCTTGCGGCTAAATCCCGCCTGAATGCGGCAGGGATCAGCGACAGAAAAATAACGGAACTCAAAGACCGCTATTTGACATATTTTGGTGAAGACGGGACCGTTTCATGGCGTATTTTCTCAATCAAGGGAGGCAAGGCGATCTCTTCCCGTCTCCTTACTCCGGGCAGGAAAATGTATCTGGATGTTCAGGCAGATACCAAAAGGCTGAGCGATGAGGATACCTGGGATATGGCGACAGTTCGGATCACTGTTCGCAACGAGCACGGACATCCCCAGGTTTATTGTCAGCGGGCTGTCAGGCTGACAGTTTTTGGCTCGATAGAATTGATTGGTCCGGATTGTGTCCCGCTTATGGGCGGATCAGCTATATCCGTTCAAAAGGCCGGGGGAGTATGGGCAAACTGGAAATCAGTGCCGATGGAATGGAGAAAGTTACAGTCGATTTCAGGCTGAAGCATAATTAGCATGTGTCTGTTTCCGGCTGACGCTCGCTCTGCGTCTGCTGCGCAGCAGCATAAATGCTTTGGTTAAATCTTCTGTTTGCCTGTTATAATCAGTGTTTTCATAGAATAAAAAAATGTGGCTGTCGCACATCTTTTATGGTGTACGACAGCCTTTTTCAGAAATACCATCAAAAGCAAATGCTCCGCAATGGTTGATGGGCTGCAGGTTTTTTTGGCAGGTGAACTTCCCGCGTCATGGAGATATTGCTGGGGCCGGTCGGGCTGACCTTCAGTCACTTGCCGGCTTTGGTGCCATAAATAACGCGCAACGGCTCATCTTTTGTTTTGGAGAATCATCTGAATAATCGTATCATCAACGGAGTGATTCAGCAGCTTATACAGGGGTGTCGGGGGACACGCGTGAGCTCTGCGCGTGTCCCCCGACTGAATTAACCGGGACGCGGGGATCACCTTCGCAGGCAGCTGACGTTTATTCCGCGTCCCTGCGAAGCACTCCCTCCCGATGGCTTTTCAAATTTTAATTTGCGACAGCTCCATATTTTTAATGCACAGAAACAACGGTTTCAGATTTTTGGATCGGTATATGCGGGAACGTCCGGAAGGTACGGCATTTCCGGTCCATCTTTGCCAAGCATTTCACATAATGCTGCGTGCATGGCAGTCCGGTCGTCCCAGAGATATTCAGTGGTATCAAAACACATGGATTGTTCATGTCCTTTTCCAAGGGAAAGGACGATATCACCCGGATTGGCCAGCGAAAGACCTTTGCGGATCGCTTCCCGGCGGTCCGGTTCGATGAACAGCGTCCTGTTGATTTCCGCTCCTTTGTCGACAGCTTCATCAGCCATCTCCTTCAGGATTTTGTTCAGTGATTCCGTGCGCGGATCTTCTGCGGTCAGCACGGTGATATCGGCATATTTTGCGGAAACTGCCGGCATCATACGGCGTTTTTCCCTGTCGCGCAGTCCGGCGGATCCGTAGACAGCGATAATGCGGCCCTGCGGATTTCCAAAGGTATCTACCGGCAGCATCTTGCGGGCTGCGATCAAAGCCTTTTCCAGTGCGTTCGGGGTGTGAGCGAAGTCAACGATTGCTGTGAAGTTCTGTCCTTCATTTACAACCTGCATACGGCCCGGAACGCCGATAACATTAGCGATGCCGTAGGCAGCGGTTACCGGATCAATGCCCAGTCCGTAAATCGCGGCAGTCATGGCGGCGAGGAAATTTGCCCCGTTGTAATTACCGAGCAGACTGGTGCGGACCTCTGTTTCGACAGCTCCCTGCGGCAGATCGGTGAATCTGGCGATTGCCTTGATGCCGGCAGGACTTGAAGCGATCTCTTTGATTATTGCCTGCGCATGATTAGCCTGTCCGTTCGCTGAATAGGCGATTTTCCTGACACTGATCAGATTGTCGAGAAAATTATAGGAATCCGGATCATCATAATTTAAAACAGCCAGCGGCGGTACCTTCCGGTCCTGGTTCTGTCCGAGTTTTTTGAAGAGAATGCCTTTTGCTTCAAAATACGCCTGCCTGGAATTATGATAGTCCAGATGTTCATGCGTGATATTGGTGACGACCGCGATATCAAAATCGATTGCGGACAGGCGGTTCTGAGCGAGGCCGTGGGATGTGGATTCAATGATCACATGTGTGACTCCCTTATCCCGCATCATGGAAAGATATCTTTGAATGTCGATCGATTCCGGTGTGGTAACATGGAACCCTGTGTCCAGCTCTTCGTCGCCGATCATGGCGGAGACTGTGGAAATCAATCCTGCCTGCAGTCCCGCGGCATGGAGAATGTTGTAAAGGTAGATAGAGGTTGTGGTTTTTCCATCCGTCCCTGTCACACCGATCACTGTCATGGATTCAGAGGGAAAATCATAGAGCGCGGCAACGGCCCAGGCCATTGCTTCCCGTGAATTTTCGACGCGGATGTATGGAACAGTGGGAAGAACGGGAAGTGCTTTGGTCCCGATCACGGCTACCGCACCGTTTTGAACGGCGGCGGAAATGTAGTCATGTCCATCTATATTAATTCCCGGTATGGCGATAAAAAGGGTTCCGGGTTTGACCTGACGGCTGTCATAAGCGACTGCGTTATACTCAACATTCGGCATATTTCCGTTGATCTCGCGGATCCCCGGCAAAATGCCGATGCACTGCATCAGCTTTATGCTGTTGTTCTTCATTATTTAATTTCCTTCTTTATCCTATTTTACCAAAGGTTGACAAAATGAACGTCGCAAACCATCATGATATTTGTCCCGAAAAAAGATGAGGGGTGCCAGAAAACGCGGGTTGAAGGTATACTTTTTTACAGTATCGAAAGCCGCGCCCGGAGGTTAAAAGAATGAAAAAAAGTATTTATTGGATTTTGATGATCGCGTTATGCGGAATTTCAGCCGCATTGTTTTTTTATTCAACACCGGACGGGGTGGGGCTGACGAATGACTCTGCCGCTTATATCGGCGGAGCGCGGAGCCTTCTTGCGCGGCAGGGATATGTGCGGATCGGCGGAGACGGACTGCCGCGGCCGATCACTCATTTTCCGCCTTTTTATTCTATTGTACTGGCTTTCGTATCCCGGATAATGCATACGGACCCGCTCATCACCGCAAAATGGGTGAACCTGGGATGCTCGGTCCTGAATCAGGCATTATTTATAACTGCTTTGCTGTTGCTCACGGGATCGCATCTGACTTCATTTCTCGGCGGGATCGTTTTTCTTTGTGCCGGACCGGTGCTTCAGGCAAATGTTTACGGATTGAGTGAGGCATTGTATGTGACGCTGTTCCTTTGCCTGTTTATTTTTTCCATCCGGGCAGTCCGCAAAGGCTGCCGCTGGCAGTGGCTGCTGATCGGGCTGCTGGCAGGCGCTTTAGCCTTGACCCGGTATGCCGGGTTGGCGGCAGCCGCGGCTGTTGTGGTTTATTGCCTCTGCGCCCAGCCGAACTGGACCAGGCGTTTGGAAAGCGTCCTGCTTTATATTGCGGCGTTCAATATTCCCTTTGGTTTTTGGCTGTCAAAGTGCTATTCAGCCGGCGAGTCTCCGGTGAACCGGGTCTTTGCCATGCATCTGCCTTCTGCCTCAAAAGTGGATGAGGGTATCCGTAATTTTGCCGGCTTCTTCCTGCCTGAATTCGGCGGGATCGTGGAAAAACCGCTGAAGCTGTGGGGTTTTGTGATCGCCGGGACATTGGTCATTTTGATTATCGCAGTGATCTTTTACGGTCTCCGTGGGCTGTTTCGCCCATCGGATGAACTCTCCCATTCCGCTTTGTTTCCTCCCGCACTGCATGGAGCTGCCTATATTGTGATGCTGATGATCACCGTCTTTTTCCTGGATGGCTCTACGCTTTTCGACAACCGCATCCTGCTGCCGTTTTATGTCTGTGTGATGCTGATGATCGGGGCTTTTTGCGGCCGATTCATTTCCGCCGGAGGACTGAAGCGTGCGGGAGCTGTTGTATTTATGCTTGTGTTCGCTGCACTGCTGTTTGAGGATGAGCTGGATCTGATCAGGGAATACCATCGGAACGGGCAGGGTTTTGCCGGTGCGGAATGGCGCGAATCTGAGACGCGGCTGGCGGCTTTGGATCTCCCGAAGGAAAAGCTTCTGTGGTCAAACCGTCAGACCGCCTTGTACCTGCTCAATGATCAGTCCGCTTATGTCCTCCCCGCGATGTTTGATGCAGCTTCCTTTACGGAGAAAGAAAGCTTTGAGAAGGAACAGGAATGGATGGCCGGTGAGGTCCTTTCCGGAAATGCTTATATCGTGGTATTCAACTATCAGGAGATGATGGAAGATGAGGGTGATCGCAAATGGCTGGAACTGGTTCTGAAGGATATTCCGGTGCTTAAGGAATATAAAGACGGTGTGATTTGCGGATTATAAATCTTTTTGGCTTTCGGCAGATCGTGATTTCTTTTCCGCAAGCCTGGCCCCAAGGATGCTGAGAAAATACAGTGCTGTGAGCGGGACCATCAGCAGCAGCATGTTGACCGGATCGATGGTTGGCGTAATGAGCATGGCGAGCACGGCACAGATGACCACTGCCTGACGCCAGTTCTTCAGGAGCTTCCGTGAATCAATGATTCTCAGCCGGGCGGCGATGTAAATGATCACTGGCATCTCAAAGACGATTCCGATCCAGAAAATCAGGTTTGTGCTGAAGGATATATAATCCGAAGGACGGATCTCGGTTTTGATCCCCATGAAGGAGGTCAGGAAGGGAATTGCCGCAGGCAGTACGATAAAAAAGGCAAAGCAGACCCCTGCCAGAAAGAAAAGAATTACCGGTGGCAGAAATCGTGACAGAATCTTTTTTTCATTTGTTTCCAATCCGGGGAGAATAAAGGCTAAGGTTTCATAAGCGATCAGTGGAAAAGCAAGGATAAACCCTGCCAGCAGCGACACATCGAAGACAGATGCGGCATTTTCAGTGATCTCAATGGAGGTCAGTTTATCCAGTCCGCCGATAGGCCGGCAGAGAAAATCCATGATCGCTTCGCTGAAAAAAAAGCAGATCACGACTGCAATGACCAGCCCCGCGGCAGATATGATCAGACGTTTGCGGAGCTCTGTGATGTGCTCTTCCATCGCACTGAAAAACGCTCCGGCAGACAGTTTATCGGGTTCAGGAGGGATCGGATTCGGATTCATGGGAATTGTCTGATTCGGAAAGACTTTCGGGATCAGGGTGCGGAATTACAGGACGCGGCATATCACTGTGCATCTCATTCTTCCGCATTTCGCTGTCGATTTCATTCAGCTGCCGGTCAACGCCGCGCAGGGAGTCACGGACTTCCTGAATGCCGGATTCCCGGATCATCTCGTTTTTGATGGTATTTACGTCATCGTATATTCCGAGAAAAGACCGCCAGGTATCCGAGCGGACAAAGCGGCGGATAGCCTGTGCTGTTTTCCGCGCGTTTTCCCGCATCTGGTTTGGGCCGAAAAGGATCAGCATGATGACCAGAAGCAGGAGAACTTCCCTGATACCGATATTAAATATGCGCATAGACCGTTATTCTTTTTTCTCCTCTTCAACAGAGGCCTGTTCAATTTTGTTGTCTTTATTTTCGTTGTTCAGCCCTTCCTTGAAGGCACTGATGCTGGCGCCGAGTTCTTTGGCGATCTTGCTGATGCGTCCCGGTCCGAAGAGCAGGATGACGATCACCAGTACGATCAATATTTCAGCAAATCCGGGTCTCCACATAGAGCACCTCTCTTTCCTTGATTTTTTATAATGATCAGCAAGTTGAAAGATAATTTTCAAACCGCTGATATAAGATTTTTGCACCTTTCAATCAGTGCCTTTATAATTATAAATGTATTGAATTGCTTGCATGTAAACTCAGATATGAATTTTGTAAATAATTATTGTTATTGGCAAAGTTTAATCAGATGGTTTTCTGAAGTATGGAACTGAAATAAAAGAATTGTGACTGTGATGAGAAGACAGCAGAAATATATATAAGGGATCAGGACATGAATATTACGGTTTATCTCGGAGCAAATGACGGCAATGACCCGGCGTTGAAGACGGCAGTCCGTGAACTGGGTACATGGGTGGGTACTGCCGGTCATTCCCTCGTTTACGGAGGATCAAAATGCGGGCTGATGGGAGAACTTGCGGAAAGTGTTTTGAAAGCAGGCGGTGAAGTTACCGGAGTGGAACCACAGTTTTTCATCGATGAGGGTTTGGTTTATGATGATATCACCCGTCTGATCGTGACAAAGGATATGGCTGAGCGGAAAACAAAAATGATCGGGCTTGGGGACGCGTTTATCGCTTTTCCCGGCGGGACCGGCACGCTTGAAGAAATCGCTGAGGTCATGTCAAAGGTTTGTCTGGGCCATTTGAAGGCTCCCTGTATTCTCTATAATCTTAATGGCTATTACGATTCGCTGAAGGCTCTGTTGGATCATATGGTTGAAATGGGACTCTCTTCGAGAGAGAAAATGCGGGGGATTTCCTTTGCTGCCGATCTGGGCGCGATCGTGGAAATAATTGAAAATTTCAGATGAAGAGAATTCAGGGAGAGATTTTTTCAAATTTCTCACACGGATCTTGGAACCTTTCCCCGTATTCTGCGTTATAAATAATAATATTGAAGGAGAAATCAATTATGAAGAAAATGCTTTTTGTGATGATTGTTTTATGTGCTGCAATGATTTTTACCGCTGCCTTTGGTCAGTCTGAAAAAGACGGTGAAAAACCCGCTGTCGGAATTGCTAATCCCTGGGTGGAGACTGACCCTGACGGGCTGATGCAGACCCTCGGACTGCAGTTTGAGGTTCCGGAAGATGCTGAGGATGTGATTTACCGCATGAATGAATCGGCCAAAATTGCGGAAATGCAGTTCACATTGAATGGTGTTCCTCTGACTGCCCGGATCAAGCCCGCCGGTACCGAGATAGAGGACATCAGCGGGATGTATTATGACTGGGAATATGAAGAAATGGCAAAGGGTCCTTATGCCCGGCGCTGGTTCCAGGAAAAGATGATGGCTGCACACGATGGTGAAGATACTGTTGAGGTCTTCCTGTGGTTCGATATGGTTCCCGGTTTGACCTATTCTCTCTCAGCCAAGGCACCGGACCTGAATGGATTCGATATCATCGCGGTGGCGGAAGCAGTTTATCACCAGACACAGGGTGATGCATAATTGTAAAGTTCAATTTTAAACTTCAAAAAAGCCGCGGAAGCGGCTTTTTATCTTAAGAAAGCGCTGATTTATTCAGTTTAATTTTTTATTAGAAATAAATTAGAAGCCGGAAAAAGACTTGAAATCTGCACAAAAAAAGGGTATTATCTTAAATGAAGAAAGGGAGTAGCCAACCACAAAAAGTGGTGCCCCCGCCGTCAATACGGTGATCCGTTGATCCCCCGGCTAAGCATAACAGGCGAGACTTTTAAACGACAATCGTCGTGGCGAAAGTCTCTTTTTTATTCACGACGAAATCAGTGCAGGACATACTTCACCTGCTCCGGTCAATACGGGTTTGCCCGGCCGATTCGGAACAGGAGCTGAGCCCCCTGCGAAAGGAGAGTAAAGATGTTCGGTTTGATTTTATTTATTGTTGTACTGTCCTTCATCGGACGGTTGTTCACACGCCCGTATTATGGCTATCGCCGTTCCCGGATCTATCCTTTCGGCGGTTTTGGCGGCTGGGACATGTGGTATCCTTACCATCATCATTCGATGTATCATGGCTGCCCGCACCATCACCACCACCATATGGGTTATGGGCCGATGGGACGCGGCCACCGGTGGTAACAGGCTGTAGTTATAGCTGAAACAGCAGTATTTATCAGAAACCGCTGAACAATGAAAAGATTTGTTCAGCGGTTCTTTTTTTATTTTGAATAACGGTAACAATTCAGAACACGGCCCTGTCCCACAGAATAATATGCATCCTGAAGAAGCTTTTCGATCCATTTCCATAATTCATTTTTCCTTTGAATATTTGCGTATAATTATGGGTATAATGGAATAGAAATGAGTAATTATTTTGGAAAAGGCGTTGTATAAAAAATGCTCACACTGATTATCCTGCTCGGCATTATTTCTGCGTTTCTGGTCTTTGTCATATTGACTGCATTAAAAATGAGTGACTCCCTTTCAAAACCGGAGTACAAGAACTACCGGTTCACCATCGACCGCTCAAAAAATGAAGAGCATTCATGGGGAGACCTGGATACCTGCGAAAAGGAGCCCTTTGATGTCACGCTGAAAGACGGTTATGTGCTCCATGGTGATATTTATCCGCTGGATCCCAAAAAAGTGGTCATCATTTCCCATGGGCATGGAGATAATAAATATACCGGTGTGCGTTTCCTTCAGACATTCCGCCATCTTGGGTATACCACGGTTATCTACGATCTGCGCGGGCACGGGGAGAACGATCCGTACGTCTGCACGATGGGAGTAAAGGAATCAAAAGACCTTATGGAGGTGATCGAGGCAGTGAAACAGCGCTTTCCCGGCGCAAAGATCGGGCTTCACGGTCTGTCGATGGGCTGTGCAACGACAGTAATGGCTTTGAAATACAAACCGGCTGTGGATTTTGTGGTGGCTGACTGCGGATATGGTATCCTGAAAAATGTCTGCGAAGGCGTGCTGAAAAAGAACAGATTGCCGCTGTGGATGTTCATATTTGTGAACCTTGCGAATAAACTGCGCTTTAAATACGATGCTTCTTTTGTGAATCCCATTGTTTCCCTGGTAGATAATGAGATCCCGATCCTTTTCATCCATGGAACCGATGATGATCTGATCGACTGTAAGCAAAGCGAATGGATGTATGATCTCAATAAAGGCAGCCGGAAAGAACTGCACCTCATTCCCGATACGCCCCATGCTCAGGCCTGGAATCACGATCCGGCGGAATACGAGCGGATCATTGCCGAATTCCTTAAGAAAAATGAGATATAAATTATCCGCCGCTGTAATTCGGCGGATAATTTATGAGATGAAAAGAAAGTGAATCCTGATTAAAAAAACAAGGCACTTTCACTCTTGCGCCAGCTGCGGATGCGCCGTCCTGCAGACCGGAATCGAACCGGTCACTATAGTTGTACAGACTAATATTATGAATGCAATTGCTGCCAGTGCCTTTACCAACACGGACATTTCTGCCCGTGAGCGCAAATCCCATTATATTACATTTTTCTCCCGCAGAATCCTCTGCCGTTATTTCTGATGATATATTTTTCATCAGTAAAAAAACGGCCTGCAGCCTAAATCCTTTAACCTGAAACCCTATCGATAAAAAACAGCCCGCGGGGTTTTGATACCGCAGGCCGTTTCATCTATAACCTGTAACCTAAAACCTAATACCTACTTAAACACAACCATCGTATTGGCGATGGCCATGGTGGTCATCAGGATCCCGTTCAGGAAGGCGGCTGTCCATACATTTCCGGTCTTTTTATACAGGAAGCGTGAGATGATCGCGGCGATCGAAAGCGTCGGGACCATCGCTACCAGCATGATACCGGAAAGGGCGGAACCCGGATGGGCAGCCACACCGGTGGAGAACAGTGTGATGTACTGGCGGGCAAGCCAGATGATGGCACCGCCCGCGTTGAGGGCGATCGCCAGCAGGTAACCCGCGAACCCCTGCATGCCGGTGGTGTTGGTGTTGATCATGATGCCGATACTGGAAACCAGATAGAACACCAGGAAGGTCGGCAGGTAGCGCAGGATCGCCGGAAGGATGTCGAAATCAAAGGTCTTGAAGGCGAAGGTCCAGATGCGGAAGTCAGCCTTGAAGAGCGCGTCTATCAGGAACAGCACCGCGTAGGAGATAATGACTGTCACAAGGGCAGTGCAGAGCCCGCTGATGATGGCTGAGGGGCGGAAGGTCACACCGTAGTTGAAGAAGGTGAGGCCGTCTTTTGATTTCAGGAACACATAAACCGTGCTGGTGATGCACAGGCTGATGAGCGTACAGCCGAGGGTCCAGTAAGCGATGGAGTTCATACCGATGGCGGTCCAGAAACCGTTATTCTGGTACATCGGGACTTTCGCTGTAACTGCCAGCAAAGCACCGGCGATTGTCATGATGCAGCTGCCGATGATGAATGATAACTGGTTTTTCTTCACAATGTTCATGCAGAACATGATCGCGCCGAAAATGCCGACCAGCAGACCGCCGTAGAACAGGATGCTCACACTGGCGCTGCCTGCACCGTCGTCCATCAGCGGGCTGAAGAACAGACCCGGCAGCAGGATCGCGATGATCAGGACCACGATGGTGATCCATTTCGCGGCACCGGAAGGGAATGAAAGAATCTGCGGCATAACCGTTTCCACAGCATTGCTGAAGAATGGCAGACTGAGCAGGATGGTTGCGACGGCGATGATCAGCATCACGAAACCGATCAGGGCGACGCATTCAAAACACTCTTTCCACTGCCAGATCTGGTTTTCCGGGGCGATATCTTCCAGATATAAAGCGTAATCAGTAAACGCGGTCTGGTAGAAGGAGATCGCGTTTGCTGTGGTTGTCTTGGAGAAGTGGTTCCACGGATGTGTCTGTGCAGGTTCATAAACGATACGCATCCCGCCATCGGATGTTTCGTACCATGTGTTTGGCTGTCCGGGTTCATCCAGCTGCAGGAAGGTCATGCCATCGGGGACAGAAACGAAATCCTTATGCCGCACGGTTCCGCCTTCAACAGCGGGATCGTTGAAGAAGAATTCATCATACTGTGCGGCGACCTTACCCATGGCGCGTCCGCCGCCCAGCGCATCGGCGGTCTCGGCATCAATGCCGACAAACGCGGTATACATGAAGTCGGACCCTTCGGTAAGTCCGGCGTAGACCTTCCTGATACCGGATTCGGCAGCCTGCTGTTCATCGTTTGCCAGTGCCACGGTGCTGGAGAAACCGCCCATGGAGTGGCCGGTCACACCGATGATGCCGTTGCCGTCTTCATCCTTGAGGACGTAGGGCTGTTCATACATATATTGAACAGCATCATTCATGGAGTTCGCCCAGAAGGGCAGCCATACACCGAAGAAACTGGTATCGGTGTAATTTTCGTGATCAAGTTTGGAGTGACCATGGTCGTACTGGTCCAGTGCCAGAACGACGAAACCGCGGCGGGAGAGCTCGATGGCGTTGGCGTCCTGCATTTCCGCGGAGTTCAGATAACCGTGTGTAACGATAATGGTTGGTTTCGGATTGTCCGCCGAAGCATCCTTCGGCATGTAAAGCAGACCGCTGAGCTTGCCATGTCCGCCGTCAAAACTGATGCGGCTCACCTTCACGGCACCACTGCCGGAGTTGAACACGCTGGCGAGAATGCTGCCCAGCAGGATCAGTGCCAGAGCAGCACACAACAAAATCTTTGTGTTTTTGGTGATTTTCATTGTTGCTCCTTTTTATTATTCACCTATAATAAGATAATATCTTGTTTCCTGTGGAAACAAATTTATTATAATCCTTGCGTATATCAAAATCAAGGTATTACCATCTGCTCCGGTTCAAGTGGTCCATTTTCAGAATCTGCTGCGGATATATATTTATATATGTATATGCCAGAGAAGACTGCCGAAAATATCCCGGCTTCCAGCCATTAATATGTGCTTTCTCAGACCATTATTGTCATAATTTGTCATATTTTTTTTGTGATTTTTGTTTGGACGGTTGACATTATTTGAAAAAAAACTATAATCTATTTCAACTTTTTATTTTAGTGTAATGAAGTCATAAAGGAAAGCGGATGGGGATGAATTCCAATCAGAAGTATTCATGGGAAGCCGAAAATTATCAGGCTTTTTGTGCCATGTCTGCTGATACACCCGTCACGCACCTTATCCCGGCCATCATTCCCCTGATGGCTGTTATTTTTATAATGACTGTCTGCAATCACCTCGCTTTAGATATCATTATCTCCATTATTCTCGGGGTAATTATTCTCATGGTACGAGGCAAAATCAAACCTGTGAGCAGAACACGATAAGAATGAAATCAAACGGGGCTCTGCTTACAGGCAGGGCTCCTGTTTATTAGGGTGCAGGAAGTAGGGAATAGGATATAGGATATAGGATATAGTAGGAAATAGGTTATAGGTTATAGTGAATAGAATCCCGGGTCTGATGGGTTTACCCCGGGCACCTGAAACCTGACACCTGACACCCAATACCTGAACCCTGAGAGCACCTGAAAAAGTTTATAAACGGCAGGAAATAAAAATAAACTGCTGGTGATTATAAAAGGAGTTTTTATAATGAATAAGAAAATGTTCTCTGTTGTTTTGGCCGTTTTGATGATGGCTGTCTGCGTTTCCGGCGTTTTTGCGCAGGATGCGATCAAAATCGGTGGTACCGGCCCTCTGACCGGCGGAGCTGCTATTTATGGTAATGCTGTGAAGAACGGTGCTGAGATCGCTGTTGAAGAAATCAACGCCCTCGGTGGTCTGCAGTTCGAACTGAAGTACGAAGATGATGCCCACGATGCTGAAAAGGCTGTCAACGCCTTCAACGCCCTCCTCGACTGGGGTATGCAGGTTTCCATGAGCTCCGTCACCTCCAAACCGGCGGAAGCTACCTCCGAACTGAACATGGAAGAACGCGTTTTCGGTATGACCCCGTCCGCTTCCTCCACCGCTGTTATTGACGGCAAAGACAATGTCCTGCAGATGTGCTTCACCGACCCGAACCAGGGTTCCGCCTCTGCTGCTTACATCGCCAACAATGGTCTGGCTGAAAAAGTTGCCGTGATCTGGAAGAACGACGATGTTTACTCCAAGGGTATTTATGATACCTTCATGGATGGCGCTGAAGAATTCGGTCTGGAAGTTGTTTCCGATACCACCTTTGCTGATGGCAATGACACTGACTTCTCTGTCCAGATCGCTGACGCTCAGGAAAAGGGTGCTGAACTGGTCTTCCTGCCGATGTACTACACTCCTGCTTCCCTGATCCTTGCCCAGGCTGATGCCGCCGGTTACGATCCGATCTTCTTCGGTGTTGATGGTATGGACGGCATTCTGACCATGGAAGGCTTCGATGCCTCCCTCGCTGAAGGTGTCATTCTGCTGACCCCGTTCAATGCTGACTCTGAAGATGAAAAGACCGCTGCCTTCGTTGAAACCTATCAGGAACTCTTCGGTGAAGTCCCGAACCAGTTCGCAGCTGACGGTTACGATGTGGTCTATGCTCTGGCTGAAGCCTGCGAAGCTGCCGGCATCACCCCCGATATGAGCGCTGAAGAAATCAACGATGCCCTGATCGAAACCTTTGAAACCTTCACCTTCAACGGTATCACCGGTGAAAACATGACCTGGTCCGAAGGTGCAGTGAACAAAGACCCGAAGGGTATGATCATTAAAGACGGCGCCTACGTCGGTCTTGACTAATTTGTAAAAATTATTACCGGAGTAAGAGGGGAGAGATCCCCTCTTTTCCGGTTACATTCTTTGTTTGGAAGAACACTTGCAGGCAAAGGATGTAACCGGAGAAACTTCCTGGAGGTGAAATAATATGCGATTTTTAAGTTTTCTGATCAGCGGTCTGAGCCTTGGAAGCATTTACGCGATCATTGCGCTGGGCTATACCATGGTTTACGGGATCGCCAAAATGCTGAACTTCGCCCATGGTGACGTCATCATGGTGGGAAGCTATATCTGTTTCTTTGCAATGATGCGTTATAATCTGCCGCCGGTCGTTGGCGTGATCCTGGCGGTGATCGTCTGTACGATCCTCGGTATGGTCATTGAACGTACCGCTTACAAACCGCTGCGGCAGGCCCCTTCCCTGGCAGTATTGATCACCGCTATCGGTGTCAGCTACTTCCTGCAGAATGCTGCGCTGCTTCTGTGGACTTCTTCTCCGAAAGTTTTCCCGTCCATTATCGGCAACGGTAAGATCCAGCTGGGTGAACTGACCATTTCTCATGTGACGCTTTTGACAGTCGCGGTTTGTCTGGTGATCATGTTCGTGCTCACCTGGTTCACCGGCAACACCAGGATGGGGAAAGCCATGCGTGCCTGTTCGGAAGACAAAGGCGCTGCCCAGCTGATGGGCATTGATGTCAACGGCACCATTTCCATGACCTTCGCCATCGGTTCCGGTCTGGCTGCCATAGCTGGTGTGCTGCTCTGCAGCGCTTATCCGACACTGGTCCCGACTACCGGTTCCATGCCCGGTATCAAGGCCTTTACAGCGGCTGTCTTTGGCGGCATCGGGTCCATCCCGGGGGCTTTCCTTGGCGGACTGCTGCTGGGGGTGATCGAAACCTTTGCCAAAGCATATATTTCCACCCAGCTTTCCGATGCTGTTGTGTTCTCCGTGCTGATCATCGTCCTGTTGGTCCGACCTGCCGGCCTGCTCGGTAAGGTCATCAATGAAAAGGTGTAAGGGGGATGGAATGAAGCGGAAGAACATGAACAAATATATCTCCTTTGCCCTGATCATTGTGGCATATGCGGTCATGATGGCACTCTCCGCTGCCGGCAAGACCACGCGCTCCATGCAGGGTATGCTGGTTCCGATCTGTGCTTATATCGTGATGGCGATCTCCCTGAACCTGACAGTCGGTATTCTTGGTGAACTGAGCCTGGGACATGCGGGTTTCATGAGCATGGGGGCTTTTACCGGAACCTGTGCGGCTATAATGTTGACGGATTCCGTCCCGAGTGCCGGACTGCGGCTGGGGCTCTCCATGGTGATTGGAGCTGTTTTCGGCGGTATAGTCGGCTTCCTGATCGGTATACCTGTACTGCGCCTGAAAGGCGACTATCTGGCCATTGTCACACTGGCTTTTGGTGAGATCATCAAGTCTATTTTCAACAATCTCTATCTTGGTTTTGATAAATACGGTCTTCATCTTCAGCTGCTCAGCGAAAAGGGTATCAAGCTGGAGGAAGGCGGCAGGATGCTGATCCAGGGCGCCATGGGTATTTCGAAGATTAAAAAGATCTCGACTTTTACTGCCGGTTTCATCCTGATCATCCTCACACTTTTCATCGTTTACCATCTGGTGGAAAGCCGTTACGGACGCGCCATTATGGCGATCCGTGACAACCGTATTGCTGCGGAGTCCGTCGGTGTGGACGTGACAAAATATAAGATGACAGCCTTTGTGATTTCCGCTGCCATGGCTGGTGCCGCGGGTGCCCTCTTTGCCCAGAATTATTCGACGATCACGGCGAATAAATTTGACTTCAACACCTCGATCTTGATTCTGGTGCTTGTGGTTCTCGGCGGACTTGGAAATATTACCGGCTCTATTATTTCCGCAACACTGCTCACTATTCTGCCGGAAGCGCTGCGCGGTTTCGCGACCTATCGTATGCTGGTTTACGCTATCGTTCTGATCGTTGTCATGCTCTTCACCAATGCCTCCGGAACAAAAATCCTGATCGACAATATCAAAGCCAGATTTGGCGGAAACAAAGAAGAGGAGGAACAGTAGTATGTATACAAAAGATGGAAGCAACCTGGTACCTGTTCCTTCAAATGCAGTCATTCCGGAGCGCGATATCAATGATATGCCCGCGCTGGAATGCAAGAACCTGGGAATCACTTTCGGCGGGCTGCATGCGGTCGAAAACTTCAACCTTACCATTGGCCGTACGGAAATTGCCGGTTTGATCGGCCCGAACGGTGCCGGAAAGACCACTGTCTTCAACCTGCTCACCAATGTATATCAGCCAACGACCGGTACGATCCTGCTCAATGGCATGGATACACACGGCATGTCCACAGCGCAGGTGAGTAAAGCCGGCATCGGCAGAACCTTCCAGAATATCCGTTTGTTCAACAACCTGACTGTTGAAGAAAATATCATGGTCGCGATGGACAAATCCATGAAATACGGCCTTTTTGACGGTCTGCTGCGGCTGCCCGGGTTTTTCCGGGAAGAGAAAAAAGCCCACCAGAAAGCGCTGGAACTGCTGCATATCTTTGAGATGGAAAATGTGGCTTCCCACCGGGCCGGTTCACTGCCTTACGGTGCCCAGCGCCGTGTTGAGATCGTCCGTGCATTGGCTACCGATCCGAAGGTCCTGCTGCTGGATGAACCGGCTGCCGGGATGAACCCCTCGGAAACCGCGGACCTGATGGCGAACATCCGCAAGATCCGCGATACTTTCCATATCGCTGTTGTGCTGATTGAACATGACATGAACCTGGTCATGAACGTTTGTGAAGGTCTTTGTGTGCTGAACTTCGGCAGGATCATCGCCAAAGGCAGCCCTGCCGAGATTCAGAAGAACCCGACGGTTATTGAAGCATATCTGGGAAAGTCCCATTCAAAAGGGGACTCGGACAAAGTATCAGATATGCTGATTGATGCAATAGTGGAAAATAGAAATGGTTCAGATACTGAGTCTGCAGCAAAACTGGTCCAAAAGTCAGGCAAGGGAGGGAAGAGAAAATGAGCACGATCCTGAAAGTCGATGACATCAATGTTTATTATGGCTCGATCCATGCGATCAAAGGCATTTCCTTCCACGTGGAAGAAGGAGAGATCGTCACACTGATCGGTGCGAACGGGGCGGGAAAATCCACTACGCTGAACACGATCTCCGGTCTGCTGCGCAGCCGCACAGGCTCCATTATGCTGAATGATAAGCCGATCGATCACATCCCTCCTCATAAGGTGGTGGAACACGGTCTTGCGATGTGCCCGGAAGGACGCCGTATTTTTCTTCAGATGACAGTTGAAGAAAATCTGGAAATGGGAGCCTTCACGGTGAAGGATATCAATATGGACGCGGAAAAGGAACGTGTCTTTGAACTCTTCCCGCGGCTTAAAGAACGCCGCAATCAGATCGGCGGAACGCTTTCCGGCGGTGAACAGCAGATGCTGGCCATGGGCCGCGCGCTGATGTCCAAACCGCACCTGATGATGATGGATGAGCCCTCAATGGGTCTGGCACCGATTTTGGTGGAGCAGATCTTTGAAATTATCAAATCCCTGCATAAGGAAGGAACGACCATCCTCCTGGTGGAACAGAACGCCCAGGCGGCACTTTCCATCGCCGACCGTGGTTATGTCCTTGAGACCGGAAAAATCGTTGCGGAAGGTACCGGTGCCGAGCTGCTGGCCTCCCCGGTCATCAAACGCGCCTACCTCGGCGGAGAACGGGAAGAAGAACCGGAAAAAGATGGAGCATATTACTTCTAAAGATCATTACTGCTGTTTTTGAAGCATTAATGAGCGCTAAATATAATACAAGGACGGTTCCGCATAAGTGCGGAACCGTCTGCTTATTTACAAAAGAGTTTCTGATTTAGCTATTATAATTAGAGTAACGGAATTACAGATAAAGGTATTTCCTGCAAAGCAGTGTAGGAGTTAAATATGCGGAGAAAATTTTTATCTGTTTTGATCTGTTATTTTGCTCTGTAAGTTGTGAACTTTATTCTGGTAAATTTTGAAAAGAAAAATTTACTGACTTCGCGCTGACAGAGCCCCCATGTGTTTTTTGGGGCAGAAGGTAAGATTTATGGAACGATGCCCATATTGCTTTAATCTAATACCTGAAAACGGGCGCTGTGACTGTGATTATGAGCACAGCGAAAACGCCCGGATTGAGGATGCTCTGCGTCCCGGGACGATCCTGGATGCTAAATATCAGGTAGGGGCGGTATTAGGTAAAGGCGGATTTGGCATCACTTACCGCGGCTATGACCTCGATATGGACATGGTCGTTGCCATTAAAGAATTCTTTCCTGATGGACTGGTAACACGGGGAAGTTTGGTCTCCTATCAGGGTATCAGCCACAGCGAAGTGATTACCCTGACGGAAAAAAATGAACGGGTCTATAACAAGAGTCTCGATTTGTTTTATCGGGAAGCCAAGGCACTGGGGAAGCTGAACAATCTGCCAAATGTAGTACATGCTCATAGTATCTTTCGGGAAAACGGAACAGCCTATATCGTGATGGACTTTGTCGCGGGGGAATCCCTTAAAAGTCTGATCAAGAGGCGGGGACGTATACCGGAAGGAGAGTTGCTGCCGCTGTTGGATCCGATTCTCATAGCGTTGGGAAAAGTACATGAGATGGGGATCCTGCACCGGGACATCGCTCCGGATAACATCATGATCGAAAACGGACATCCGGTTTTGATCGATTTTGGAGCTGTCCGGATAGACGAGGGTCATACCAGCTCTCTGGTTATCGGAAAAATGGGGTATTCCTCTCCGGAACAAATGGGCGGCGGAGATATTGATCAGAAATCGGATATTTATTCGATTGGAGCTACGTATTATAAAGCACTGAGTGGTCTGACTCCTCAGAATTCTACATTACGGAATGTAAAAGATCAGGTTGAACTTCTGAAAGATGCTGTACCGGAAATCAGCCGTCATGTCAGCGGTGCTGTGATGAAAGCTATGGCACTTGACCCGGATGAGCGCTGGCATAATACGGAAGAGTTCCGTTTCGCGCTGAATGGTACTTCGAAGTTGGAAATAGAAGAATCGGAAGAAACTTCTGCCGGAGTCTATTCTCAGTCAGATGGAAGTTCGGAACCTGTGTTGAAACCGATCAAATCAGAAAGGAACTTTCCTGAAAATTTAACTGATCCCGAAAAAGATATTCCCGTACAGGAGATTAAGTCCGGGGATATAGAGAAAACACAGGTGAGAATCAAAAAATCGAAAAAAGCTTTATGGCTTATTCCGATTCTTTTGCTGGCATTGTGTGCAGGAGGCTTTTTTCTGCTGCGTATGAATCAGCAGAACAATATTAATGCGGCGGCGACACAGTCAGCTTTGTTTTTACTGGACACTCAGGCAGCACAGAATGCTGAAAATACGCGTTCCGCTCAAATGGTACAGACCGAACAAGCTGTTCAGACTTCGGCAGCGCTGGAACGGGCAACACAGGAGGCCATCCTGAGTGAGCAGACAGCCACCGCATGGCGCGAGACATTGGATGCGGAATTGCGGCAGACGGAAACGCAGGCAGCTATATATGCAGATGAAACCCAAACAGTGATTTCTGAAAGAGCTGAGCAGACAGTTCAGGCTCGGAGAGAAGCTGAGGAGCAGACGCGAGAGGCTGAAAATGCGGAACAGACAGCCACAGCCTATTTAGCTACGCGGGAAGCAGAATATCAGCAGATGCAGACGCAAATTGCTTTCAACATGCAGGAAACACGGGAAGCAGAAATACTGTTTACAGCACAGGCAGAACAGACTGAAACCATAATATCGCTTACTCATGAGGCCCAGCAGCGGCAGACGGAAGCTCAGTTTACAGCACAGGCAGAACAGACTGAAACCGTAATATCGCTTACTCATGAGGCTCAGCAGCGGCAGACGGAAGCTCAGTTTACAGCACAGGCAGAACAGACTGAGACTGTAATTGCGCTTACTTATGAGGCTCAGCAGCGGCAGACCGAAACTCAAACGATACTTGAAATGATACAGATGCAGAAAATAATTGAACAGCAAACCGTTCAGGCGCAGCAAACAGAAGCAGCTGCCCAACTGACACTTGATGCTGTAATTGAACAAACCAAATCTGTATGGGAACGTACATCTGCCGCGATTTTTGCCACTCAGACAAATGTAGCAGGAACAGCGCTGGCGATTGAGGCGGCACAAACACAGGCGGCAGGGATCGCTACACAGGAAGCAATAATTATGCAGATGACAGCGCTGATGCAAACGCAGGCTGCTCTTGATGCGACAAACACGAAATCCGCTGAGCCTACTGCGACAAATACGCCTGTGCCGAAACCAACAGAAACACCTCATCCGACACTTACAAATACATCACCTGTACCTTCATTCACAAACACACCGAAACCGATACTGATGAATGTCGGCGATATGATTACATTTGGACATTATGAACAGGATAATAATTTGATCAATGGCTCAGAACCGATTGAGTGGCAGGTTCTGTCGATAGAGGATGGTCATGCGCTGTTGATCAGTAAATACGCGTTGGATGTTAAGCCTTACAATGAAACAGATGCAGAAGTAACCTGGGAAACCAGTACACTGCGAAAATGGCTGAACGGGGATTTCCTCCTTAATGCGTTCAATACCGATGAACAGGCAAGGATCACGGAAGTAATGAACCTGAATCCGGATAATGAACGGTACGGAACCAACGGTGGAAACGCGACAAATGACCGGATTTTCCTGTTGAGCAGCGATGAAGCGGAAATCTATTTCTCATATAACAACGAAGCAAGGGAATGCAAATCAACAGTCTTTTCGGAAGCAAACGGAGCCTATGTATTTCCTGAAGATGGCAACGTCTGGTGGTGGCTGCGTACGCCGGGTATTGCAGGTAATATGGCCGCGGGTGTTGACACATTCGGCAGCGTATTTTTGAATGGTATCAGAGTGGATTCTACTTTCTATTCAGTGCGTCCGGCCTTTTGGCTTGATCTGTCGGAAACAATATCTTCGGCAGCAGATGATTTATCGCAGGAAACTACCAGGCCGGATCTAATTACTGAAGAATTACAGGCGGGAGATGAGCTTACCTTCGGAATGTATGAACAGGATAATGATCTGAACAACGGAACGGAGCCGATCGAGTGGCAGGTGCTGGCGGTGGAAGACGGCCGCGCGCTGCTGATCAGCAAATATTCCCTGGATGCACAGCCCTATAATGAAACGAAGACAGAGGTAACCTGGGAAACCTGTTCGCTGCGGAACTGGCTGAACGGGAATTTCTTCAGTAGCGCTTTCAGCTCTGATGAAAAAGCCCGGATCTTCACGGTGATCAATCAGAACCCGAATAATCCGGATTCTGACGCGGATGGAGGCAGCCCGACGACAGATCAGATCTTTCTGCTGAGTATCGATGAAGCATATCAATATTTTGAGGATGATGACATCCGGAAATGCTCCGCGACGGCTTACGCCAAAGCAAAAGGGGCATTTGTCCCATCGTACTGGTGGCTGCGTTCACCCGGATGGGAAAATTACAGCGCCGCAAGTGTGGGACCGAATGGTTATGTCTTTGCGTTTGGCGATTCTGTTGCATCAACTGACGCCGGTATCCGTCCGGCTTTTTGGCTGGATCTGACCGCCAGCGAAAGCTCTGTCTCATTTGAACTCCCGGAGCCGACGGCGACAGATACGCCGATTCCGACCGAAACGCCGGAGCCAACAGCGACAGATACTCCGACCCCGACTGAAACTCCGCTGCCAACAGCGACAGATACTCCGACCCCGACCGAAACGCCGGAGCCAACAGCGACAGATACTCCGACCCCGACCGAAACGCCGGAGCCAACAGTGACAGATAATCCGACTTTGACCGAAACGCCGGAGCCAACAGCGACAGATACTCCGGCCCAGAACGAAACCCCGCAGCCGGCTATCACACCGGTCTCTTTGGAGGTGGGCGATATGCTGTCCTTCGGAAGCTATGAGCAGGACAATAATACCTTAAACGGACCGGAGCCTATCGAATGGGTTGTGCTGGAAACTGACAGAGACAGCAGTCTTTTGATTGCTGCGGCTGGTCTGGATGTGAAGCCTTATCATGAAGGCTCCCAATCCTCTAATCTGACCTGGGAGAACAGCTCGCTGCGAAGCTGGCTGAATGGAGAATTCTTTGAAACAGCCTTCAATATCGATGAACAGAGCGCAATTCTCTCAACAGATGTGAGTTACCCGGACAAGACCGGGTTCACGGATGGACAGGGAACGACTGACAGGGTTTTCCTGCTGGGGGCAAAAGAAGCGGCATCCCTGCTGCCTGCCGCAGCAGACAGGAGCATCACTGCCACAGGTCTTGCCGCTTCAAAGGGTGCTTCCGGCGGGTACTGGTGGCTGCGTTCACCCGGTTTTAGTTCAGCTTATGCTGTACGGGTCGACGGGAAGGGTGCTATCAGTGAATTCGGGATGGATGTTAAAGACGGATCGACTCTGGTCCGACCGGTGATCCGGCTGGACCGCGGTGCGGATATTGCCGGGATCATGGCGCATGCTGAAGCTGAACGCGCGGCGCAGCAGGCAGCAGCCGCAGAAGAAACAGCTCGGCAGAAAGAAGCCTGGCGGCAGGCAGCTTCTGTTCCCGGTACCATTCTGACTTTCGGTACCTATGAACAGGATAACATATCAGCGAATGGCAAAGAGCCCATCGAATGGATCGTTCTGGATTCTGACGGACAAAAAAGTCTGTTTCTTTCCCGTTACGGGCTGGAAGGAAAACCATATAATACAACATATGGGACGGTCACATGGGAAAGCTGTTCGCTGCGGAACTGGCTGAACAAAATATTTTTTGAAACTGCTTTCTCGCAGAGCGAACAGAATGCGATCATCGAAACGCTTATTTCCAATCCGGATAATCCTGTTTATGGAACCAGCGGCGGAAATGACACTGCGGATAAGGTATTTCTGCTGAGTTATGATGAATTGATTCGTTATTTTCCTGAAGAATCTGACAGATTTTGCTCACCGACAAAATACGCGATGTGGCAGGGTGCATCTGTTGACTTCGATCTGGAGGTCGATTCTCACCCCGCCGGTACATGGTGGCTCAGGACTCCGGGAAATTTTGATACCTGTCTGGATTGTGCCTATCGGGAGGGCGGCTGGAGTTGTCCAACGATTCGTGCAATTAATGGATGGCTCGTAAATCCGCGCGGCGGCTTGGATGTCGTCCATATCTTTGACCGAAAAGGCGGCACGTGGTGCGGACTTCCAAATAATAATTATATTGTCCGCCCCGCATTCTGGCTGGATCTGGATTCCTGGGATTATGAAGTATCGGCTTCTAAGTAGATATTATGAAAAATGAAACCGGACTTACATCCGGTGTCACGAAATAATCACATCAAAGCTTATGCTTCGAATGTCAATTGTGATTGCTCGAATCTGCATGAGCAGGGTGATAGGTTCGGTAAGGGGTACTGTTTCAGAGGATTTAAGCGCTTATTCTTATTCCCAGCCTTTGCAGACATCGATCCAGCCGGCCGCGGCTGAATATTTCTCCAGTTCCGGAAGGCTTAATTCCATGGCGCTGTTGGACGAGCCGCAAGCAGGAAAAACAGTCTCGAAGCGTTTCAGTGATTCATCCAGATAGATCCTTACCCCTTCATTGACTGCGAAGGGACAGACGCCGCCGACTGCGTGGCCGATGAGGTTAATCGTTTCGTCCGGTGTCAGCATTTTCGCTTTGGCGTGGAACTGAGCCTTGTATTTTTGGTTGTCGACCTTCGCGTCGCCCGCAGCAACGATAAGGATCGGTCCTTCTTCCGTCATAAATGAAAGTGATTTCGCGATGCGGAAGGGTTCACAGCCTAACGCTGCCGCAGCCAGTTCAACCGTTGCGGATGAGACTTCAAATTCCCGGATGCGGTCTTCCATACCGTATTGTCTAAAGAATTCTTTTACTTTTTCTATTGCCATAATATAATCTCTGGAAATCAGTTCTGAAATATTTTCAGCTGTCTGATATAATCGCTTTTTCCAAAAAGCACCCTGTCGATAACCATCTTTTCTTCTTCCAAACGATAGAAGATGATATATGGCTTGAAAATGATGTAATAATATCCGGTAAAGCTGTTTTCGTAATAAAGCGGGCTGCCGGCCTTTGGAAAGATAGATTTTTTTCTGTAAAATCGAGCAGATCAGTAATATATTGGTTTGATGTATCATTACTTCGTGAAGCCTCAAAAACTTCAGCCCACATCCGGTCCAAATCACGTATTGCGGCTTTTGAGAATTCGATCCGGTATTTCATGACCTTTTATTACGAAAATATGAGCGAACTTCATCAGCCGATACATATCCCTCTGTTTCTCCGGATCGTCTGCCTTCATTCAGTTCACACATAAGGCGGAGCATTGCTTTCGTCTTTTCAAATTCTTCGTCATCCGCAATATCACGAATAGTGTATTTTCCTCTCCCGTTGACAGTCAGATATACAGGAGTGCCGACACTTACATGTTCAAGTATTTTGTTATAATTTCGCAGGTCAGAAACAGGATTGATAATTGCCATAATATTACCTCTGATTACATATCTTATCAGAGATTATTAGATTACGCAATATTTTTCGAAAGATATTACGCCAGAGACTGCAGCGCGAGGCGGAGCTTTTCCTCTACATCATCGGGGGTGTTTTTTGGCAGGGACTGGACGGCGGTCTGTGCCTGGACGATGGAATACCCCAGCGCGGTGAGCGCTTCGACGACCTCATAGTCGCTGTTGTGCAGGTCGGCGATCCCGCCGCCGGCAGGTTCTGTGATCTTCCCCTGCAGGTGAAGCACGACCTTTTGAGCGGTCTTTTTCCCGAGTCCGGGGATGCGTGCGAGAAAATCCGGCTGTTCCTGCACCACCGCGCGGCGGATAGCGTCCGTAGAGGTGTTTGAGAGGATGGAAAGAGCGAGCTTCGGCCCGACACCGCTGACGCCAAGCAGCAGCGCGAACATATTCAGTTCATCTTCATTTTTGAAACCGTAAAGCGCCAGCAGGTCCTCTTTCACGATCAGGTGTGTGTGCAGTGCGATGGGTTTCCCGGCTTCGATTTCATTGAGCAGCGGCTGCGGCGTGAAGACCTTCAGCCCCAGTCCTCCAACCATGACGATGACGCCGTCGTTTTCAATTTCAGCAGCAATTCCTTCAATTCGTGAAATCATATGACCCTCACATTATGATATTTTCCCTGTCGGTAACGGTTACGCACAGCGGAACTGTCCTTTTAATAATACCGCTTATTTTGGAACAGAAAAGCTCCGGTTTGTTTCGTTTGTCTGCAGTTCGATCTGCATAATACAATTGGTATCAATTCTCAATCGGCTAAGACCTGACTGCATGCTGACCGGTTGCCAGCAAACTGTCGATATCTTCAAATGCGTTTTCGATTCGTTCCTGATGATATTGAAAATAGCCTTCATAGATCTTATCGGTTATCCCGTGATTATCCCATTCAGTCAAGATCTCTCCTGCTGATTTTTTCTTGTATTCGGCGTAATATTCCAAAAGATAAATAAAAAATTCCATTTCCTTACTCATCTTAACCTTCCCGGATATAGACAGAATTTCTGGGATCACCTGTGATTTTTTCCGATTCCCATAGTTCCAATACAGCGAGCGGGGGGAATTCCCACATCATCAGGTCCGGATTTTCCAATAGTCGGTGAGTTTCTGAAGTGACAAATGCTCGTAGGGCGTCCATATGAGAATATCCGTATTTTTCCGAAATCAATCGGGTTACTTCATTATCATAATAATCAAGCATCTCCGGAATCATAGTCAGTACCTCTTTGTCTCAATATAGATCAAGGTATCCAAAGATTTCTGGTTTTTAAAACAATATTGATCTTTTAATTTGTAAGGTAGCAGCAATTCTATTGCCATTTTTGCGGTGATCAAACCGCGGAAATAAATACCGATTGTGTTAATTGTCTGATCATCGGCTACAGGTCCTATGATTATATCATGAGATTCATTTCGGGGAATACCCTTGCGGAACGCGGTAATACAATCAAGCCAGTTTTCATCAGGACCGGGGAAACGCTCAATATCCAGCAGCTGCCATTTTGAATCATCGGTCGAAAAAACGCTGACCGTTGGCTGGCCTTTTTCTGCGAGCTCTGTTTTTCGTTTGGCCCAACGTGCTGCCTGGTCCAAATCACTGGTCATATAAAACCCTGCGCCAAAATCAAGATATTTTCTATGATTTAAAATTTCAGGTGTTTTTACTTCGACATTGCTTCCATGATACAGAATCATGTTTTTCCTCCGTTATATAAGAACATCTATTCTCTGTGGTCAGAATATAATTTTTTGAGTAATTCCACGCTGATGTTCATTGATTGCCGACGATGACTAAATTTTGCCGATAGCTCCTTATTACTATGGATTGACAACTGAAATATCGCAATACTTCTGCTTTGTCGGAACCAAAGGAACAATTTATCCCGCTGATATTATAATATTCATTCGTATGCGTGTGTTGGCTGTGGGTTTTCCCAATTTTCAGGTGTCGAGGTATCTGGCGGGGTAAGGTGTTCTTTACGCGAATCTTTGTGTGTTGAAGATCTGGTAGAGCATTACGCCGGTGGCGACGGCAAGGTTGAGGGAGTCGCTGGAGCGCATCATGGGGATGGCTGCGACCTCATCGCAGGCAGCGAACTCCTCCGGAGACATACCGGCACGTTCTGATCCCATCAGTAAAATCACTTGGTTCGCATAGTTGATACTTACATAATCAGTGGCGGATTTGTCGGAGGTCCCGACCAGCTGCAGACCGGTCCGCTGTTTCCATTCCAGAAATTCGGGAAGCGTGGTGCGGACGATCTTCGTGGAAAAAATTGCACCCATCGTCCCGCGGATGGAACCGATGTCATAGGGGCTGGTGCAGTCCCCGATGAGGATCACGCCCTGAGCGTCTACCGCGTCCGCGGTGCGGATGATCGTGCCGAGATTCCCCGGATCCGCGATTTCGGTAAGCGCCACGATGATCCCGTGTGAGATATCCAGGTCATCCAGAGCGTAAAAACGGGCTTTTGCGGCTGCTGCCAGCCCCTGCGGATTCTCTTTCACTGCCAGAGATTCAAAGACCGGTCGGCTGACTTCAAGAATATCCAGACCTTGTTTTTCCGCTTTGCGCCACAGCTCCAGTCCGTACTCTGTCTTCAGCAGTTCAGGACAGACGACCAGTGTTGAAAGCTCCGCGCCTTTTTCAAACGCCTCACCGACGATACGGGTACCTTCCATGTAAAACAGACCCGTCCGCTTCTGTTCCTTCCGGTCCCGAAGCTTGCGGATCTCTTTCACACGGGGATTGGATGTGCTGGTAATGATCATATTTATTAGTGTGAAGTGTGAAGAGTGAAGTGTGAAGTTAATTCTTTTTCACTTCTTCCTCTTTTCCTTTCATTAGAGTTCTGGTAGTAGCTGATAAGATCCTCATTAGTTCCTGACAATCAGCATTAATACTTTCATACGACTTTTGGTCAATATACTCCGTCTCGTAAAGCAGTTTTAACCAAAATCTGGTTTCTGAACATTCTTTCAGCGCGATATAAATTTTTGCAGTGAAGTCCTTTTTACTGATAGCACATTCTGCTTCTGCCAGGTTTGCCCCAATACTCGTACCACTGCGCAAGACTTGTTTTGCAATAGTATAATCTTTGTAAGTATCAACAAGGTATTTATAAAGGTTTACAATACGTATTGCAAAGGCTTCACTTTTTTCTTTCGCAGGACTTACCATATTTTAACTTCACTCTTCACACTTCACTCTGTTAACTTTAAATATGAGAGGCTGGAAGAGCAGGTAATGGCTGCGGCGAGAGCATCCGCGGCATCGTCCGGTTTGGGGATCGCATCCAAGCCCAGGATAGCCTTGACCATCATCTGGACCTGTTTCTTCTCCGCACCGCCGTAACCGACGACGGCCTGTTTGATCTCCATCGGGGTGAATTCCGCGATTGGGATATGAGCCTGTGCCATGCACAGCAATACGATCCCGCGTGCCTGGCCGACGGATATGGCAGTCGTGACATTGTTGGAGAAAAATAACTTCTCCACAGCCCCGTAAACGGGTTTGTGGAGAAGTATTTTTGCCTGTAATTCTTCGAATAACGTCAGCAGACGGTATTCCATTTTTTGTTTGGCCGGGGTGGAGATCACACCGTAATCAACAACGGTCAGATCACCGCGATCGGAAACATCAATGAATCCGTACCCGGTCAGTGCTGTTCCGGGATCAATTCCCAAAACAACCATGGGACCTTATTCTTCCAGAGCCTCAAGAACTTCGTCAGAAACAGCCATATTGTGGAAGATGTGTTCCGTGTCGTCCATTTCATCCAATGCATCTACAACACGCAGAACCTGCAGGGTATCTTCCTTGGAAAGTTCCATTTCCTGGTTCGGGATGTATCTCAGTTCAGCTTCCGCAACATGCAGTCCGGCTTTCATCAGAGCATCGGAAATTGATTTGAAGTTTTCGACTTCAGCGAAGATCTCGATGGTACCGTCATCGTTCTGTTCGATGTCATCAGCACCGGCATCCAGTACCAGTTCGAAAAGGCTGTCGAAGTCCATGGAGCATTCTTCAAGCATGAAGTAGGCTTTGCGCTGGAATTGCCAGGCAACGGAACCGGATTCACCCATGTTGCCACCTGCACGTGAAAGTGCATGGCGAACATCGGCAACGGTACGATTGCGGTTTTCAGTCACACACTCAATGATCAGCGCGACACCCTTCGGCCCGTAACCTTCATACACAACTTCTTCAAATACTGCACCGTCTTTGGATTCACCGGTACCACGCTTGAGAGCACGATCGATGCTGTCTTTCGGCATGTTGTTGGAACGTGCCTTATCAATGGCCAAACGTAAGCGGAAGTTGGTGTCGGGATCGCCGCCGTCACGTGCTGCTAATGTGATTTCTTTCGCCAATTTTGTGAAGAGCTGTCCGCGTTTTGCATCGCCTGCACCCTTCTTACGTTTGATTGTCGCCCAATGAGAATGGCCTGACATATTTCATTCTCCTTTACTGAATAAAATAAAGATTTCAAAAAAGTTTAATCAAAGCAAAACCATTTTGCCGATTCTAAAATGATTAACGACAAAATTATACATTTGTTTTGCAATTTTGTAAAATCCAATAAGAAAATGAGCCGAAAATTTGTTACACTTTTCTTTTGAAAAACTGTTTTTTACTGTAAATGCTCCAGCCCCATTGTTTTATCGTATGCATAGCGGACTGCCGAGACACTTTCCATTCGGTCGATGTCATAGGTGACGATCAGCATTCCGGGTTCGACGGAGAAATATCCGCCTTTGTCAATATGTAAAGCGGTCATGTACGAACCGCCGTCCGGTTCCCGTGATGAAGCATGCACCGTAAATCGTGAATCCCTGACCATGAATTCTTTTGTGTGGACACCGGATGCAAAAAATTTTTCCGCTGATACCTTTCCGTCTTTGATGACCGCGTAATAAGCTCCTTTTCCGATGGTCTCGGGCAGCTGCTGAAGGCCAGGTTCTGTCAGGGCTCTGCGTACCTCATCCGGAATGGTAAGCGGATCATCCATCGCACCGCCTGAAATGATTACGGTCAGCAGATCCGGATCAGTAGCGGCAGAGATGATGTCTGTAATATTTTGGGTTCCGGGCAGCCCGGTCAGTGCCCCAAAATGCCGGGATGACTGTTCCCAGCTTGCGTAGGAAGGATCTCCGCGGTGATCCGGAAGATCGTAATGTGTTTCCAGATAATCAGCCAGATACCCGGATATTTTTTTCGCCCCGTGTACATTCAGATGGCCTGTATCGGCGAAATCCACATATC
This sequence comes from uncultured Chloroflexota bacterium, assembly GCA_902774215.1. Lineage (GTDB taxonomy): Bacteria > Chloroflexota > Anaerolineae > Anaerolineales > Anaerolineaceae > Flexilinea. The sequence goes on along the minus strand of CACYHU010000026.1, from coordinate 288 downwards.
CGTCAATTCCAAGCTCGTCATACAGCTGGTTGAAGTCAAGAAATGGCACGTCGTATTTTTCCGCGATTTTCCCGATATAGTTGATCTGTCCGTATAATTCCTCATTACCGATCAGCGGGGTTTTGATGAAAAGCAGCGGCAGGTTTTTACTCCGGCAGAACCCGATGAAATCGATCAGGACCTCTTCCATTCCCTCCGGAAGATCATGTAATAAGTCAGGATCCGGAATATCCGGATGGTCATACCATAAGGTGCTTTCCGTGTAATTGTAGCCCTTCATCGGATGGG
>CACYHU010000025.1 GCA_902774215.1 uncultured Chloroflexota bacterium | reverse complement strand
CAGACATATTATTCGGCAAAACCTGCAAATTATCATCTTCTTCCAGGAATATCCCGGAGAGAAATGGTTCGAAAGTTTATGTCTGAGAAATATGGATACGCCATTTTCGATAAAGCCGAAAGTCCCTGCGGTAATGCCGATTTCAGAGTTTTTCTTGAAGACAGCGAAACATGGATCCGGGTTTGGGGAGATATGGGGCATATTGCTCCGGAATGCCTTCTTATTTTCAGAAATCCACCTGTTTTCGGAGATAATGTCCGCGATATAGTGCTTACCTGCCAGGGATCGGAACGTATCTTTTTTTTGAAAACGCAGGCTGAAATCAATTGGAAAGATGCCCGGAAGGGGAATGTTGAAATCATTGAAGCAGGTAAAAATCACAAAAAATCAATCCTGCCGAATTTTAAATTCAATCGGAATTTTGGGAAATATGATCCTCAGGAAGAATCTTATCCGGAAATATCAAAGGAACAGATTCCACCTTTTAGCGATACTCAAAAAAAACAGATATCAATACAGGAAATGCGCAGCACTTTTTTGTGCAGGCAATGCATGGACCTCAAACAGCAGGATTATGATCTGCTGCGGTTTACTGCATGCAATCCATTTCTTAAATATCCGGAGATTGGAATTCTCTTTGGAGGAAATTCCTGCTGTGCTATGAGCTATTCGCTGACTAAAAAAGAAAATGAAGATATTAATAATGTTTTTGAAGAAGTAAACCGTCTCGAGGAGAAAAAACTGCTGAGAAAAATCAGTCATGGAGCTATGAAAGATACATATATTCCCACCTGGCAGGGTATTGATCTTCTTGCTGCTTACCATGGAACAATTCCTTTCTATCTGAGAAAGTACAGTCAATGGCCGCAGATGAGTTTTACGGAAAAGGATTTTAGTGAACATCGTGCTCTTTTGAATGAAAAATTCTCTTTTTTTGACAGTCATTGCTATTACGCTCTAAAATGGGGGGAAATACGGCCTGAGCATCAGATTCTCTGCAAGGAATTCTGTGCTGCACTTATTTTTGGCGCCAGATTTCTGAAGTCTATGTTCGGATTCGATATTGAAGTGTCCGGGCTGACTACTATTTCTTCGAATCTGAAGATTTCATCTTCTAAACGCGGACGGAATATTATCCGGCAGCTGCATCCTGACGGATGCTGTACGGTTACCTATTCTCAGTCAGATTTTAAGAAAAAATGGAAGGTATTCATAGAAATTGAAAGGAACAGAAACAATAAATTCGAACTTCTCGACAAACTTGAGAAATATAAGATTTTTATTCCTGCTGCCCAACAATTCTATGAGGGATACGATGATATTGTTGTGATGTTCTTTTTTGATGACACAGAAGAAGGAAACGGATCAGTGGAAGAAAAAAGACGCACATTGCTGGAAACTATGAAAAAATATGGAATAAGAGGGTGCTTTGGTCTGCTCAGCGATGCCAGGAAACCGATTGACGGATGGAATCCAAAACATGCCGGAATTGAAAAAGAAACCTGTGGGAATATGTACTTATACCGGAAAATGTGGCAGGTTTCTGATTACTGGCCGGATTCCGTAAAACTGGCTTTCCCGTTCTTTCTGTTGTAAGCTCATTTATTTGAAAAAGTATGTGAATAATCTAAATAGTAATACTTATTGTTGTTTTTTCTCCTTTTTAGGCTTCACATCCCCGTTGTATCCTTTGGCAGGGAGAAATTCTATGAGAAAAGTAAAACAGCTTCTGATCAGAAGAGGCGGACAGAACATTGCACTTGTTGAAGACCTCAGTTCCGTATTGGATATCGGGAGAGGATTGATAGGATCTCAAGAGCCGGATATTACTGAAGGATTGTTTGAAGGCGTATTACTTCGAACACCGGGTTACAGGAAGAAATGCAGGGGAATTATCAATTCTATCCACATGATAGGAATGAGATACCCGATTTCCGTGTTCTGGATTTCTGAAAACATAATTGTTGACAAGGCATATGCAAAGCCTGGTATTCACGTTTATTCATCGAATCGGCCATCTACCGCAGTATTGGAGCTTTCGAAAGAGGCATTTCCGGTTCTGAACACAGGTGATGTACTGTCATTCGAACCGATAGCCTGATTAAAGCGGCATGCCCTCATGTTTAAGAGTAAACCGGTTGTTGAGCTGGATATGATCCTGGATTGGATCCGCTGTCCCATGAGAGTATATAGAAAAAAGAATAAAGACATCCGTGTATTTGAGTATGAAAGTCTTCTCCGGTTCATGCTGTTGAACAGTCTGAAAGCAGGATACAGAGATGTGGATTCTTCACAAAAACTGAATCTTGAGCAACATGTACCTGATATATGGGAATATCTGTTGAAAATTCGCGGTATTCCGAAACCTCAGCTTCTTATCCGGAAAATGAATGAGTTCTATTCGATGCGCAGCAGATACATCGACCGAATAGAAAAGCGGTATCTTGATTCAACTGATTTGCTGAATATGGCACACTGGTGGGATTTAGGACTTATTTTTGATACTCAATATTTTCATCTGCGTGATGAGATAAATAAATACCAGTCTTATCTTGGCTTTCCTGACTGGAATATCGTCAAAACATATTACAGAGAATATGAATATAATCCGGTTTCTCTTGCGGATACTTTCAGCGATTATCTGATCGGAATCAAGGTGTTTTCTTTTCGAAAAATCCCTTCGGAAAATATCAAATTTGATGTTCAGGCTTATCTTGACCTGGAGGACATACGGTTATCGATGCATTTCGATATTTTGTGGCGCAGGGAAAGAATCTACAAATCGAAAACTCAACAGCTGAAACCAGGTCTGATTGCAGAGCAGCTTATTCCATGCTCATTGTTCTCCAATGCAGAAAAGATTCTTCGAGAACGGATGATATTCGGAGATATCCGAATGCCTTTGACCGGCGTTGATTATAAAGACGGAGATGGTAATCCGATCCGCATTGATTCAGTAACATGCTGTATCTTTCCTTCAAAACCCGGAACAATAGCCTGGAAGGAATCCGGGGTGACATATGATAAAGCAACCAAAGCGGCTGTTCTCTCTATATTGAATCATTATGGGCTTGTATGCCTGAAAGCATCGGAGAAGAATCTGTTTGTTCCCCATAGCCTGATAAAAAATGAAATCTGTTGTTCCTGCTCTTTTTTGAGAGATTGTTTTGAAAACAGAAGGAATGTCTCAATACTCCCGGAGATTCAGGCTGAAACAAATCGTATTGAATAAAGGAGACGCAAATGCCCCGTCCTAACAGAAAATCAGATCTTCCCGTAGGAGCGGGAATACCCTTTGATCTGTCTGAAGCCGCAGAACTTCTTGACAGAAATCTGTCCCTTGGACAGACCGGTATGTTCAGACCGATCCCAACCGGCCTTACCGGAATCGATGAGGCATTGGGCGGCGGTCTTCACGCCGGAGATCTCGCTATTCTTGCCGGAGTTCAGAATATCGGAAAGACAGCTGCAGTTATTCAGTTTGCAGCTTCTTTTGCAAAGTCCGATACGCTGGTATTGATTGTCGAATATGAGCACAATGTTACTCATGTTCTGGAGAGACTTCTGATTCAGAATTCCTATGTAAACGGGTATGGAGGACAAAGTTTCAATCAGGACCAGCTTCAGGAAGCATATGTCGAGACAATCCGGGAAAGGGAACAGCAGAATATTATAAACGATACTTCATACAAGTCTTTCAATAAACTGCTGAGCAGACTTCCGAACGGTGTGATCGCATGGAACAGGCTCTCACGGATTCAACGCAACATATGGATTATTCAGGGCGACGGAGCCATTACGACGCCTGATGTTCTTGCAGCGTATGTTGAGATGGCAAAACAGTATGCCGGATCCAGAAGGATTCTGCTTATTGTCGATTATCTGCAGCGTGTTCCTGTTACCGGATTCTATAGGCATCTGACAACAGAAGAACGTGTTGAATATATCTTCCATTATCTGAAGGCAATGGCTCTCAGGTGTCAGGATGATGGATGGATCGTACCTGTACTCGGTGTGGCGGCAATTGAAGCTGAAGCCTTAAGGGCGGGACGGGTTCATATGGAAAGCATCATCGGAGGAGCGATTACAGCATATGAACCGGATGTCGCCCTGATTATGAATAAAGATGACAGAGATCCGGATGGAAATCCTGTCGTCAGGTGGGCGATTGAGAAAAACAGACACGGGCCTTCCGATCTTGAATGGAAACACAAGTTCTTTGGGGCGGCATATTCTTTTCTTCCTGATGGAGAGCCGGTAAGCGAAGAAAACTCATGGCAGCGGGAAAGAAAAAAGACCCAAAGTGAAATCAGCGCTGTCAATATGGCAAATGCTGTCAGAGATGTGTTGGAGAAAAAAGAATAATGCGGTTTTTTGAGTATTCCCGGTTTCATGCAGCATTTGCAGCTGTCTTTTTCATACTGCTGTTGATTTCCGCTGTTTCTGATGAGAAAACCAGACGCATTCCGAAGGGCTGTTCATACGGGCTGCTTCTGATCTCATTAATGCTTCTTATCTATGACAGACAGTATGTATTTGCCGCATACTTTGTTCTTGCAGTTTTTGCCACAGGCTGCAAAAGCCTTAAACTTCTTTTATTTATCGGAGCGACAGCGATTTTTGCAAACAAAGGTGAAACAGCTTTCCCGCTGATATTTGGACTTGCGGCGGCGGACCTGTTTTTCACACTGAAGATTATTGGCGGGGGAGATGCGCAGCTTCTTTTTTCGATGCTTGGATTCGGCTATAAAAGCTGGAAAATGGCGGCTTCTGTTTCGGCAGTTACTCTAATCGTTGGCATTACCGTAATTCTTTATTCCCACGGATCCAGAAATATGAGAGAACGGATCACTTCCATAAAAAACAGTTGGGAAACCGGAAAGATTGAATCTGATCGCAGCCGGATCAGGATCCCCCTTGCTGTGATTTTTCCCATGTCTTTCATGCTTTTTTCCTTTGTATCATTTCCAAAATAATAAAGGAAAGAAGATGACTATGAAAAAGAAATTTGCGCTTTTACTGTTGGTTTTATCTGTTCTGGTCTGTTTTGTGATGCCGGCACTTGCCGCTGAACAGGGTGAATATCCTGAAGATCCCTTTACACCTTATGAGACGAATCTTCACGGGATTGTCGGCCCGGCAAGATTTTTTATTTGGGACGCCCCGCTTTTTTATTCTGAAAATTATTCCCGTGTTATGAAGTGGGAAGTAGAAGTGAAAGGCGGAGATCTGGGAACAGCGAATCTGAGCTTCTATACCAATCCTTTTTCATTGGTTTGGAACCGGGCTTTCTATCAAACGGATCCTGATACTGGTGAAACCATCCGGATTCTGGCTCCTATCGGCAGATACATGGCTACTATCACAGCTATCGGCGGCGAAGATCGGGAAGTACAGGCTCAGCGTGATGTTGAAATCGTTATTCCTGATCCCGCCAAATCATGGTATGAGGATAATCCGGATGTCTACTGGCCGAAAACAGGATGTGATCTCCGGTTGTATGTGAACAGAAAATAAATCTGTGATACTCTCTTATGGGATACCAGGCAGAAATAAAGGAACTTACGAGTTTTGTTCTGATGATCGTGATCGTACTCTATACGGTCACGGTCGTCGCAAACCTTGTAAAAGCCCAATCATCTTATCTGACCGGAAGCTCCTATAAATACGGCGATGCGATAGAAAGCATCATCATTCTTTCAATCCTGCTGGCGGCGGGTTTTGCTGTAAATAAATACGGAGACTCATCCCTTTCCGTTTCCTTTGACGGAGGAAAGGGAGAGGCGACCTGGGTAGGGCTTGCCAAAACGATCATTGCGATTATTGTCGGGACAGGGTATTTCCTGATAGCAGTCAATGCTCTGTGGACCTTATTCAAAGGTCAGTCTGAGCATATGATAGGCCGGCCGTTTCAGATGTCTGAAGCGCTGGTAAAGCTCGGCGGTGTTCTCATAGGGGGAGTTCTTACTGTTTTTGCGGCAAGGATCGCTCAGTCGCTTGTTGACGGCATAGCAGGAATGTTTTGAAGATAAAAAGGCGGATAAATGACCAATAACGATATGGGACCGGCATTTGGATTTATTCTGGTCGGCATGCTGGCTCTTCTGTTCCTCACCAGCATAACGAGTGATCCAAACAATGCTCTTATTTCCAGAGCGATGAAAGTTCTTGATGAAAGATTTTCTGAAAGCAGCATCCCGGACATTCAAAACCCGAAGGATGATGAAATGATCTTTACTGAATCCGGACCTTCAGAGAGTTTGTCATGGTAAGTGAGAATCTGCTTTTTACCGTTATTTCACTCGGGATAACAGCCGCAGCCTTTTTCACAGGCAGGAAAATTGTTTACAATGAATTGAAACAAACTGAGGATGATAAGATTTGCAGAAAGGGCCGGATCATATGGACACTGGTTTGTTTTGCCGGATTCGCAGGCGTTTCGATCATGTTTTCTTTCTGCAGGACAATTCCAATGGAGAGATTGTTTTTTCTCCTTTATGTGTTTCTATACAGTTCACTTATCGGTCTCGTTGATCTGTTTTCCCACAATTATTATCTCGAAATGCTTCCGGGACTATTTTTGTTCATTCCAATCGGATGTATTACGTGGGGAATGACAGACGCTCTGGCCGGTCTTCTTGCCGGGATCTGTATCGGTTTCATTTTAGCGATTACTGAATGGCTCTTTTTCCGCGGGCTTTCCTATGGCGGAGGCGATACGGTTTACGGTGCAGCTGCTTCAGCTCTTATCGGATATTCTCATTTTTTCCTCTATTGGGGAATCTTTTCTCTGATCCTCATTATTGCGGGGTTTGTACATATTCTATTTGTAAAGGTAGTTTTGAGGCAAAGCATTGAAGACAATAGATTTGTTCCGCTGCTGCCATGGTTTTCCATTATGACTGTTATCCTCTATGCAATTCTGATAACAAAAAATTGAGCATAAGCAGAAAAAGAACTTTTATGAAATTTATTGATATTCGGTTGTGAAAGATGAACAGCGACAACGGAAATATCCTGATGAAACTGATCTACCTGTGTATGGATCATCTGATGCATAATCCGAAGAGAGCGATCGTCATTCTATTTATTGTCTTTATCCTTACGATGGTGGCGGGAGAGTTCATCGGAACCATGAGAAACTCAGAAATGGTCTTTTCTCCGACTGTCCAACCGCTTGTAACGGGAAAATCGGGCGAATATTTCACGTTACCGGATATCGATGATTATGGCGCTGTAGATCTTACGCCTCATGCTGTAATAACAGAATCACCCACACGGGAAATATCAACTTTGAGGATGGAAACGCCTTCACCAACTGCAACCGGAATAGTTCCCTGTATTTCTGAGCTTAAAATTTCAGCGGGAAAGATGGCTGTTATTGACTTTCCCGGAGGTTATTCTGCTGAAATCAAAGTAAGGTACCGGCCTGAAGATCCTAACATAATCACCGGTACTGTGAACTCTGGGGATAAAGTTTATATTCTTGATGGTCCTGTTTGCCTATCAGAATCCATATGGTGGAAAATCAACTCAGATACACAGAAAATCGTTGGTTGGGTACCGGAAAAAATTGCATCAAAGCCGATAATCAAGCTCAAATAGTGTTCAGTATGAGTTTTTCCATTGGTGATGAATTAGAAACTGATTAGAATGCCTGATAAACACTTGAAATTCCGGAAAAACAGGGTAATATAAAAAATGAAAAGGGAGTAGCCAACCGAACAAAGCGGAGCCCCCGCCGTCAATACGGTGATTTGATGATCACCCGGCCAAGCATAACAGGCGAGACTTTTATACGACAAACGTCGTGATAAAAGCCTCGTTTTTTATTCACGGCGACTACAGCGCGGGGGATCCTGCAGAAGGAGAATTACAATGTTCGGTTTCATCATTTTCATCATCATACTGTCATCTATTGGCCGGCTGTTCACAGGCCCGTGCCGTCACCACCATCATCACTGCGGCGGTTTCGGCGGCTGGGGGATGGGGCATCATCACCATCATCATGGCCATTGCCACCATCACCATCATCACTGCCATCATTGGTAACTATGACTAAGATGGAAAAGGAGTTATAGCCATCAGCTGAAATAAGCAGTAAATCTTAGCTAAAGTCGCCGTACTCATCCTCCAGGTACGGCGGCTTTTTTATCTGGTTTACCAGCCGTCATTATACGAGGAATACAATCCGGCTTTGTATTCTTCCGGAATGAAGGCAAAATTTTTTATTCGGTTCCTGGCAGGTACAGTATTTCTGCTGCTTTTCACCTTTCAGATTGTATATTCAGATGAAAACCCAGTCAGAATTCCGGATGACATCCGCCCTGAGACAAAAGATTACTATACATACTGCATGTCGCACCGGGATTACGGAATCGATATTTATGAATTGAACGGGCACAAATTTATCAGTGATCTTGACGAGAATGAATTTCAGGTCGAGGTTAAACCTTCCTGCAATTTTTCACGTCGGCTGAATGATACGGATATCCGCGGTGTTGTCATACACTATACCAACGGTTCTTCCCAAAGCGCCTGGTCCTGGTGGCAGAATCAATATCCTGGGACTTCCGCACACTATATCATAAACAGGAACGGAAGCATCATTCAGGCGGTTCCTGAAATATATGCTGCATACCACATCGGCTGTTATTGGAGTGATGAATTCTGCGGAAACTGTCCGAATGAATTATGCAGCAATAATGGCTATTTTTACGATCCTGAAGAAACAACCATAGCGATAGAGCTTGAAAATGCCGGTCCTGTGTTTCCCGAAGATGGCAGGTATACGGATATCTTCCACAATCCGACCCCGGAGGACGCGGAAATTTTTTTGTACGATGGCAGTGATCCTCTCTATCATGCCAGCCGTTTTTATGAAGCCTTTTCGGAGATACAGCTGACAACACTTGAAAAACTTCTTGTGGATCTGGAGCAACGATATGGGAATCTCATAGTACTGGGACATTCCGACATTCATCAGGTTTCTGTGGATCCGGGACCGGCCTTTCCCAAGACAAAATTTTTTACAGGAAACACAGATTAGCAGAAAGTTTCTTCACCATATTTGGTAATCATGCCGGCCGGATTATACCAGCCGGCATGAATTTTACAGTTGTTCAAAAGTGCCGCCACAGTTTCCGCAGCGATATCTTTCAGGATTATCCACAAATTTTGAGCGCCTGTATCGCTCAATGATCAGCCCGCAGTCAGCACAGCGGAAAACATACCGAACTACAGGGGATTGTGACAGTCTGCTCGGAACCAAAAGGTCTTCTGCTGAGTTCGCCGGGGAAAGCTGAAGCCCATATACCTTTTCCAGTCTGTCAGCGGCTTCACGCCATCCCTTTCTATGGCCATGACCATCCTTCACTGTATGACACAGTTCGTGGATGATCGTCCTTTTCAAGGAAAGTTCGGGAACTGAATCGTCCAAGAGTGCTTCGTTGATCTCAATTTTATGTGTTCCGTTAATCCTGTCCGTAATGCATCTTCCCCAGGCAGATTTCAGCAAAGGATTGACCCTGATGTCAGTGATTTCTCCTGTTTTTAGGCCTGCATGCCTGCATATCATTTCGCACTCATGCAGAGACCGTTCCAGCCTTTCATTCAGAATGGACGGAACTTCTGTCTCCTGTGATTCTTCCTCAGGAAAGATCGGCAGGATGGTTTGTATTATTGCTATGGTCATTGTTTCCTCCTTAACAAAGAACAGAGAATCCATTTTTCGGATTCTCTGTTCTGACCCTTTTCCATACAAATAAGAAAAGCGGGACAAATCCATAAATCAAATCGTCCCGCTTTCTGGCGTAATAAAACTACTAATGGACTTTCAGCACATGAAGGTCTTCTGACTTCAGTTCCTGATTTACATCCCTTTTCCAGTTCTTTTCGGATTTTGACTGTCTTGAAAGGATGCCGTAGAAAAGTTCCTTCATCCCTGCACCCCAGAAACCATATTCATCGAGCCTGGCATAATGACGGTTCTGCTCAGCATCCATCTGTCGGAAGAATCTGTCCATCCGGTTATTTGCAATAATCCGTTCCTCAGGCGTATGCCGCCGGCAAAAAAAATCTCTCCGTGCCTCATGAATTTCATCCAGGTCCTGCTTTGTAATGCCAAGAATCTTGGCCTCCTGTACCCAGCGGGGTGCTTTCCAAAGATCCCGCTTCTCACTTTTGACCTTGCTGCGGCGGATTCTTGCCGCGGGATAGAACTCGAATGAGCCATTCATGATGGATGTCAGCAGACCGGGAATATCCTCTTCGCTGTTAAAGATCAGGTCCTCGATATAATCAACAGACTGTTCCTGATTCCAGCCGCTTTTTGCAGAGAGTTCCGCAGCGGCATTTTCAATCATATCGCTGTACATATTAAATTCCTTTCTCTTCTTATCAGGCAAAATCCCAAAGAGGCAGCTGACGGACCGCATGCTCCTTGTCCCATGCCGATGCATAATTCACCGCTTCATCTTTGGTCCTGAAAGGCAGACATGCTTCAATCGAAATTTTACAATCCGGAGTTTTTTTCCGTTTCAAGACAGTCTGTCTGGCTTTTTCAGGGTCTGTCTCTTTGAGCAGCATCCACCCGGTTTCCTGTTCACTGGAAAGTGTGCCGGGTGAGTACCGCACTGCATACCATCTTTCGTTTTCTCTCCGCAGAGCCTTTTTCCTTTCAATTCCGGCCTTTTTCCGCTTCTCAAAGTTGTTTCTGAGATCGTTGTAATTGACGCCGTACATAGCTGATGCTGTGTGCAGTGCATTCCAGAAATCGCCGGATCTTCTCACCCTCGCACACAGGTAATTCAAAGCTTCTCTCATATCCCTGCCGAATGATTCATGGTATTCCGGCTTTTTTCCGCCATAAATGGCGTTGTATCCCCACATCTTATTGTTTTCCATGGGTTTCTTCTCCTATTCATAAATACAAAACCGGCCGTACAGACTCGTTTGTCTATACGGCCGGTTGGGTCTTCATTCAGAACGGGATGTCCTCTTCATCCGGTTCGTCGACCAGCCCTGCATAGAGCTCCATGAACGGTTCATGCAGATCATCACCGCTGCTGTACCAGCTCCCGGTTCCGACATACTCTGTTCCATTCCGTCCGAAATCGACGGTTCCCTCATACCTGTACCGGACTTTTCCGGTTATGGAATGCTTTTCACACCATAAGCGAAGCTGTTCCGGGAGCATGGATTCCGGATCGTCTCCGGATATGACGCAGTGGATCAGCTCTTCCTTCACTTTTCCAAGCACATCCGGAAATGACAGCGCGACATCGATGATGCCGATCGGCATAGCATTGACGTTCATTTCTCCTCCAGAAAAAACCATTGGGCGGTGGTATCGGGCTTCCAGTTAAAGTTGGGATCGATGAGTATGCCGTTCCCGATCTTTGCAAATCGTGCCGGCGGATACTGCACCGTAAACATCTGAATGGCTTCCTGTACCTGTTCTTCTGTAAGTGAGACAGATGCGCCCTCATCATCATGGCCGATTGCAATGATCGGTCCGCAGACGATATCCTGCAGTTCCGGAAAGAAGCGGTTGCATTCCAGGTTGATAAGTTTTCCCTCTTCATTGCAGAACAGATCGATTTCAGATTCAGTTGTCTCGAACAGCTCAATATAACCGCCGACGATCTGCTGCATGTCCTTCAGCGAATCGGAAATAAAAGATACGGCCGGGAATTTTCCCGGTTCAGCAACTACGATACGAATTTTTACTGACATTTTTCCTCCAGTCAATTTCGTAAAAAAAATCCGGATAAACGCTTATCCGGATAAAGTCATCAGATATCCAGTTCAAGCCGTCTTTCAAATTCTGCAAGGATATCTTCCCTAAGCATCTGCCGTTCAGCGTCTTCGCCATAATCTTTCTTCATCCTGCTTCGCTTGCGATGTGCCTGCATTCCCAGCGTACAGAAATACCTCGCGGCAGCGGATTTCGAGAGATTATGCTTCCGGCAGAATCTTTCGAGCATATCGTTTTCTTTCGGATAAAGACCGAGATGAGAATCCACAAGCGTTTCGCCCTCAACTTTCCCTTTGCGGATAAATTCTCCGATTGTGATCATCCGCTGTCTCCTCAGGCAAAAACCATCCTGTTCAAACCGGAAATGCGTCCGGGCAGGTCTTCCGACGAGATCGTTAGAATGATGTCACGATCCCGATATTCCCCGTTTACCAGGGATTCTGCTGTTTCCTTTACAAGCTGGTTTTCCCGCAGGATATACCCGCTTTCCACGAACTCAAGAATTGCCCATTTATCAGGACATGGTTTATTTGTTTCCGTCATTTGTTCCTCCTGTATGATTAATACAAAACGGGGGAAGCTTCCAAAGAGCGAAGCTTCCCCCGTATAGGAATATGGTCATTCTTCTGAGCTGTAGTCAAGAAGAGAGACCTGCTTCGGTTTTCTGAAAGAATTGAAGAACCAGGTATCTATAGCTTCATGCTGCTCTGCTGTCGGGGCTTTGTTGAACCTGGCTTTGACCTGGACCAGACGTCCCTCCCGGACTTCTATTGTCACAAGAGATCTTTCCGGATCCTTCCGAAGCCGCATGAAAAAGATCATGGTATGGCCGTTGGCTACTCTGTCGATATAAGACGCGACACAGTTGCTCTGCATCTGGCCCTCATCGATCATATCTTTTGGAGTTTTCGGCGCAATGATCATATATTTCCCGACTTTGCCTTCGTAGATCCGAAGTCGGTTATAGACGCTGCTGAAATTCCTGATCTGCTGGGCTTCCTGCAGTTTGGCTACTTTATAGCTGAGGGCAGTTTCGTCCGATGCCAGATATTCCGAGTACTTTTTCTGGATCTTTCCGTACACCTGAAGCTGCATATCAAGATAGTCGTCCCAGGATTGGATGAAATTCCGGGGATTGTCTGCATATCCCTGGCGCGTACATTCGCAGAAGCTGTAATCAATAAATTCAGACAAGGCAAAGCTGGTCTTCTGTATTGTCGGACTGCTTTCAAAATTATCGGGCATGTATGCTACCGGAGTCTCCAGATAGGACCGGATAAACTGCTTTACTCCTTCAATGCCCCAGTTATCGAAAAGCCAATCGTATACTGTTTTCGTATTTCTCCATGTGTAATAATGATTGTGCTGATCGTAAGTTCTCAGCAAGACCTGAAACATGCTTCCGATTTTTCCATCCGTCCGTCCGGTTTCAAGACAAGCTGCAAGACCGTCTTTTACATCGCTTCGTGGATAAATCTCAGCAGCGCATTCGAAAACTGTCTTGGCGCGTTTGAAATCCACTTTATGGAGTTCAGTATTCATCGGACTTCTGTATCTGGCTTTTCTGTGATGCTCGACATATCCTTCTATTCCGCTGAAAGTAAGCATGTTTTTGCAGAAATATTGACGGATAGTCTCATCGTTGACTGCAGATATGAAGTTCTCAGCGAAGTCTCTGGTCCTGTCCAGTCCTGTGATCCAGAAAGGGCTGTTCCCCGAATCATCGCTTAGATCCAGGAGACTGTCCTTGGGGACGTCGTTCAGAAACTTTGTAAGAGCAGAGGAATCCAACTGGTCTGTTTCACCGGTCGCTTCATTCCTGATATAAAACTGTCCTTTGGAACAGATGCAGACAAGTAGGAAGTTCGCTTTTGTCCCCTTTTTTCGTACCGCGAAGTCAGGCCCGGAGACTGTCACGATCTCATATTCCGCCGGTTTGCGAGGTGCCTTTTTTGCTTTTGGCCGGACCTCAATAACTGCCTCATCACTCAGGATGAGATCTTTGATTGTTGTTTCCATAATTGTTCTCCTGATATAAAAAAGGCATCCCGATAGTTCAGGATGCCTTGATTTTTATGATCATTTTTCAGATCAGCGTTCTATTCCGTTCATCAGCATTTCTCGGCCTTCAGCTGCAATCAATGCTGCTTCCTGATTCAGTCTGCGGTAGCATGTGTCTGCTTCTGTGACGGATTTTTCTGAAGCGATCTGCCAAAGCAGAGCAGATTCTCTGTCGGCGTACACCTCAGGCGTTTTTCCAAATGCCTTCAGAAAGGCAATCGTATAAAATTCATTCTCGTATGTCATTTTTCCTCCTGATGCCGATTTTATAAATTATCGGCTGTTTCGAATTCAATCCCGACCGGCAGTGTACACCGGTCAATTTCTTCTCTGATACCTGCATCCAGCTCCGATGCGCAGTTAATCAGATCAATCAGCCACTGTTGTTCATCATGACAGATATCAGATTTAAACACACGGAAGAGGTAGAATGATGTGCCGTTCCGGAGATCCGTTCCGCTGCTGTGAAGATCACAGTTTTCATCGATATAAAAGCTGTGAAATGAATCGATCGGTTCAAAACAGGACGCAAGCATATGGTCGGACAATTCCCAGCAGGCCGGCATCAGATTTCCGCAGCCATCGCTGATCTCCGCAATCACAATTATGGGCTCATCATATTCCACATCCGGAATGGAATCGTAAAAATCCTCCCCTTTTGCGAATATTGCATCCATTATTGCGATATCACCATATGCGGTTATTCCGTTGGTAAGGTTGACCTCATCGTAAAGTATTTTCGGCAGCATTTCATCCTCTTTGTGTTCGGTTGTCAGTTTGTGCTTTTGAAATACATATCTCATAAAAAAAGAACAATAAGTATCAGTATTTAGATTATTCACAAACTTTTTTCTTCATAACACGATTTCGAAAGAATCCAGACCGGGAACCAACCCGATATATCTTCCATTATCGAAAACGCAGTGAATCGTGCCTATATCATCCACATGATCGACGGTCCCCTCAGTTCCGGGTTCGATAGGAAACGGATCCTCCATATGCTGAACGACTACCCTCATACCAGGCTTATATACAGTCCGAAGATATGCAACAGAATTATTGTCTTGGTTATTCATTTTTTCCTTTCTTTTGAATTCGGGAGTATCTCCCGCTCTGCCGTTTTCAATTAAATTAATACAAAAGGAGCCCCGATACTTATCAGGGCTCCGCTGGTAGAACCATTCAGGCGATTCTTGCCACCTTTTCCAGCATAATGGACTGCATTGCTTTTGCTGTCCGGAGAGAATCCTCCAGTTCCTCCTTCAATTCCTGAAGTCTGGAAAGAGCCAGGTTCGCATCTCCGCTTTGGACCAGAACTGCCATCTCGGTAGTCAGCGCATCTACCTGAATCGATTTCACGACCTCATCTATGCTGTCGGAAACCAGACGGTTCATAACGTTCACATCCCTCTGTGTGATTACGCAGCCCGAATCCAGTATCCTGTCGAGGTGAGAAATGACCCTGTCAACAGATCCTCTTGTCCCCTTATGCTTCCTGACGATGTTCAGCTGGTTCCGGAGTTTCCGGTAAACAGGGCCTTTCGCAGCCTCGCTGTCAGTTGCGTCTTCGAGGGTTTTGGCAAGATCGCCGAGCCGCATTTCTATTTCAGTGTTGACAGCATCGACAGTCCCCATTCTTGATTCTCGCTGGAATCCGTTTTTGATCTCTTCAATGTCAGGTATATCCGGATCGCCCAGCAGATTCAGCTGTCTGGGAGAACCGTTCGCTGACGAAGCTGAAGAACACTGCCGCATTTTCTCCGCGATATTCATTACTACCGGATGGTAGTCCTTTTCCTGAAGAAACACATCAATGCGGATTTTCTCGTGGAGCTGATCGCGCCTGATGAATTTATCGTTGAAAGCAGTTACCGCGGCGGAAACATATTCGCTTTGAGATATGTTCATTGAACCGGGACTTCTCGTTTCGTAATCCTGCCAGGTTTTCTCAGCCGCTTTCTGAATATTGGCTGCAGAGACGCTCCGGATACTCCAGTAGTCCTGATAGATCTCCTCAACTACATTGCTGTATTCATTTTGAAGTTCCCTTATCTTCCCGGCAAATTCCGCTATCCCTTCATTGGGCAGCCACCACACAAATTTTCCGGATGCGCCGATCTGTATGCCTCCAGCATTACGTGCAATAGTATCTTTCTTGGCTGAGATCCTTCTCAGTTCAAGGATGAATTTTTTGTCGATCAGATAGCCACTTGTTGTTTCATAACACTGCGATCTGGGATCATCATCCGAGATGCCGATTTCGGCAAGAAGAGCTTTTGTTGAAAAGACAGCCAGACCTCTGATCACGATGTTGAATACCGCACCGTTGATCTGCGCTTCCAGATCCTGACTGTTGATCAAACTCCCCAGAATCTCCGCCTGTTCCCTGGAATCCATTCCGGAAATAGCTGAAACAAGGTGTTCAATAAAATTACACATTTTTTATCTCCTGAATAATGAAAAAAGCCGCCTCACGTTGAGGCGGCTTGAGAAATGATAGTTTTAGCCGGGGCTTATTCCTTATCCCAGTTCAATTCATCAATACTGCTTGCTTTTTGATCGGCGGTATGCAGCCAGAACACCAGAGGATATTTCCCGATCGCATCGTTCAAACACCTGCTGCCTCCTTTGACACGATCATCAAAACCGCCCATGTGCCAATTGATGCTCATGGCTTCCTCATCAGTCAGTTTCATGAAACGACTGATATACCAGACGCTTTTTTCACCATGTCCGAAAGGAAAACTGTCGGAATAAGCATAACCGTTGTAAGTTTCCCATTTGTTGGTATCTGTATTGAGCCGACGTTTCTGAATCGGGATGTAGAAATTTACTTTCGCAAGATCATGCAGCAAACCGCAGATGGCAATTGTGTCATCTGCGTATCCAAGTTCCAGACGGGTGTTCAGCATATCCAGGTTGTTCCTGACATTAAGGCTGTGGATAAGAAGACCGCTGCCGCATGCCAGGTGGTATCCTGCAGAGGCAGGAGCGGTATAGAAGTCCGTATCCTCTTCAATCCAGCGGAGAAGATCTTCAGCCCCTTCTCTTTTTATGCCACTGAAATTGATTCTGAAGGACTCAATCGCTCTATCAATATTGATTTTCATTTTTCACTCCATTACAAAAATTTATTTCCGACTGTTTTCATATAAGAAGAACAGTCCATCAGTTTTTCAGCAGCATTACGGAGTTTAAATCCGCACTGCTGCTCCCCTTCCAGACGGAGAATATCGTTGATATCCTTTTCTTCGCCGTCTATATATTCCGGCAGCAGAATCCTGCAGCGTGGAATCGTTTCGCACCATTTGCATGCGGCATGCATGGATGCAGAATCATTTTGCGGAACAATAATGATCTTTTTATAGGGATCAAGAGAAGCCTGCATCTGTCTGGAAAGAGCTGTTCCGTTTACGGCAGCGGCAGACAATCCGAGCTGCTGCAGGGAAACAGCATCTGTAACCGATTCTGTGATATAAAGCTCTTTCTCCGGATCTGATAGCTCAAGAAGATACAGATTTTTCCGTACATTCGGGATATTCAGATATCTTTTTGTGCTGTTGCCCAGAGCTCTCCCCGTAAAATTGAGCACTGTTCCGCTCTTCGTGAAATTCGGAAAGATGATTCTGTTGATAAAATACTCTCTTCCGTTCCTGATAAATCCGGCATTTTTCATCCGTTCAATATATCCGGCCCTTTTTTCCGGCGTCAGTGACAGACCTTTTTTGTGCAGTTCACTTCTTCCGGCGTATCCGATTCTAAGTTTCCGGATGGTTTTTTCCGATATACCTCTTCCTAACAGGTAATTTCTTGCTGTCTCGGAATCGGCATCGTGCGCAGAAAGCATAGTCTCGTGAAACGTTTTTGCAGCCCACAGAAAGGTTTTTTTGGTTTCATCGGATATTTCTGTTTCCTGCTTTTTCATATTGTTGTCGATGAATACTTTTGCGCAGGAATGATTCTCCGTTTCTCTGCTGATTTCCCTGAACATTTCTTTGTTTTTACTGTTCCAGGAATCTCCGAATCTCAGATATCCGAGAAAATCATATACATCTCCCCCTTTTCCGCAGCCGAAACAATACCAGGACTGGTTTTCAAAAATATGCAGTGAAGGATCTTTTTCACTGTGAAATGGACAGCAGATCGATCTCCCGTAGTCGGCATTTGAACTGACCGTTTTTCTCACAACAGGCAGAAGATCAGGTTTGTAAGAAGTTGTTGTCATTTCTTTCTCCTTTACTGATACCAGACTCTCCTTTTTTCTTTCATGAAATCGAAATAGCAGGGATATCCGGTCTTCGTTTCTGTCGATATCAAAAGATTTCTTCGGGCTCTGGTACATGCCACATAAGCAGCGTTTCTTGATACAGTCATATCCTGAGCAGTTTTGCAGATGGTTGAGTTCTCATTCTCCAGAAGGAAAACAGTCTGCCATTCCCGTCCTTTTGATGAGTGATAAGTACACAGGTTTATTCCCTCCTCCGGAACATCATCCCTGCTGATCCTTTCGACAAGATACTGCCAGTATTTTTTCAGGCTCCTGTGAAAACTTATTTCCGAACAGATCCGGTCGATTTTTCTTGAGTCGCTGAACATCAGCTGTTCGTTCAAAAGATTACAAATGCCTGAAGCATCCCTGAGCAGACAAATCTTTTCTTCATCGCTCAGTCCCGATTCCAGGATGTCTTTCGCGGCTTTTCTGAATTTAAGGATCGCCTTTGATCGCTGAGATATGTCAGCTCCGTATTTTTCCGGATTGTCCGCAGCTTCCCGCAGATGATCCCAAGTGAGCCGTTTTGCGCCCCTTAAAGCAATCATGTCCTCCTCGTTGATACTTTCATCCGGATAACAGAAAATGCTGTCAAGGCATTTTTCATCATCCGCGACAGCGATGGACAGATAGTCTGTAAACCTCCGGACAGGTTCTGTTTTGTAAATATCCGGATCAGAACCGACTCTGGTGGTTTTCACACCATACATTTCGAGTTTTCTGGCTGTACTGCTCAGCTGGGCGGAAGATCTGGCGAGAATCGCAAAGTCCTTAGGCTTAAGGTTTTCCCTGCTGCTGATATCATCAAAGGTGTTCACCAGCATGCGGATGCTCAGGCTGTTGTTTGCCGATTCATACCATTTTGCTGAAATTCCTGTGGAGTCCAGACGGGAAACCATTCTGGATGCATCTTCGCCGCCAAGATGCCTGGCGACTTCAACGACCTCCGGAACACATCTGTAGCTTTCATTCAGCACCCGCATTTCGGTATCTGAAGGAAACAGTTTCTTGAGAAGGGTGTAATTTGCTCCTCTGAACGGGTATATTTCCTGCGAAGGAGAGGCGTACATCATAAAGCAATCCGCTCGCCTCCTCAATATGTCGATGATGTTCCATTCAAGGAAAGGTGAGAAATCCTGTGTTTCATCGCAGATGATGTATGCACCGTCATATCTTCTATACACTTCCGGCTTCTGAAGTTCCGTGTAAGCCTTTTCAAGAATTCTTGGAAAATCAAGCTCGTTGTTCGTCTGTAACCTTGTCAGATAGTGATGATAGGCATCCCTGATCTCCCTGGAATATTCATCTTCACTTCTTCCAAAAAGACGTATTTCGGAAATGCACCTGCATACGGTTTCCGGATCATCGTTCGGACAGTATGTTTTGATTGAATCCAGTAAATATTTTTTGGATACAGCCTCATCGATAATCCTGGGCTTGTTTCTGTTCTTCATCGCATACTGTGTTTTCAGCAGCGACCAGCAGAACGAATGCATCGTGTTGCCGCGGATTCTGTGATCTGTACGCAACCCGATTTCTTTTGCACCGGTGTTCGTCAGGGTCAGCAGAAAAACCTTGTCCTTGTTTTCCGGATGTTCAGAGAGATATTGATTTACATGATCGATAGCGGCTGTCGTTTTTCCGGCTCCGGCAACTCCTTCAATCAGAATACATTTCCGGTTGATATCTTCTATTTTGCTCATCAGGCGTTCTCCTTGTCGTTTGTCATATAATCCCTGATCCTTCTGCTTCGTGCATAGCGTCTCCGAAGGGTGTCGGCGAGTGAAGTCAATTCTTTTTCATCCACTGCATCTAGGAGATCACGGACACTTATCCGCCGGATCAGTGTTTTGAATACTGAATAAAAGGCAAATTTGTTTTTGTATTCGGGATTCAGTCCATTTGTTGAAAGACTGTCAGGACTGTTGTTCTTATCCCGGGAAAGTTCTCTCTTGTAAGCGATAAAAACGGTTCTGTTGTCAAACCAACCCCAGTGGATCAGATCCACAATCGCATTATTGCTGTTCTCGAATTCATCACCGGGCCGGTACCTGACTGTTCCCATGCTGGATCCTCCGGAGAGGAGAATCCATGTATTATTCTCTGCTCCGCTGTCTATTGCCGAAAGAAGCTTATCCAGAGGACCTGAATTTTTTTCTGCAAATAAACTGGTCTGTTCAAACATATTTCCTCCAAAAAAATAAAGCCGGCCCTTTTCAGACCGGCTGTAAATCTTTATTTATTTGTAAAAATCACCAGGGTATATCGTCCATATCGCTGTACGAATCCCTGTCAGGTTTGTCCGTTTTGGCTCCTGACTTTGAAGGAATGCCCGGATCGCTGTTCTGCTGTTTCGGCGATTGAACCACAACGTCCTTGCAGTTGACGCTGAATACCGCTTTCCATACGCCGTCAGTTCCGGTGAAGAGTCTTGGGCCGCCCGTGGCAGGATCGAATTCCAGTTGTCCGATGCAGGTCACGGCACCTCCCTTTACAAGCTGAGAAGACAGCATATTGATGTAGCTGCATTCAGGCTTGTCCCAGACTTTGCAGAAATACCACTGCGTATCATATTCACCGTTCTTATTTTTGAAATTCGGACGGACAGCGACTGTAAATTCAAGTACCGAGCCGCTGTTGTACTTTTTGATGCCGAAGACAGCTCCGACACGACCTGTAAATGTAAGACTGTTGATTGAAATACTCATAATAATCTCCTTGATTTATTTATACAAACCGGGGAGACCGGTTTCCATGCCGGCTCCCCTGAAAAACTACCGCAGCACCTTCGGTGCAAGAAAGGCTGTAAAAGAACCGTTCTGGATCCGAATCGGAGATGAAACGGTGTTGTCTTTCTCCAGCCTGATCCTGATTTCCCCATATTCTGTATCCGGAAGTTTGAGAATTGTATCGGTAAAGTTTCTGGTGTCAACCAGTATCCTTTCCTTTACATCGGAGAGTGTTGAAATGATGCTGGGAATATCTGAGCTTACTGCACCCATTCCTGTTTCGGCATCCAGGATCAGGTTTCCGCTGCCGAAAGTCAGTCCGAGCGTATTACTGTCTCCGCTGATCCGTTTTCGAAGAGAAAGCGTTGTGCGAAGAAGCTCTTTGGAAAAGCTCACGGACTCCTCCCATGACAGTTTTTCTTCGACGGTCCGGTAATTAAACCCCGTACTGTTAAGAGCATGGGAATAAACAAGAAGTCCGTCTGCGGCCATCCAGCATCCGCTGCCTCCTGCAAAAAATACGGTCAGATTGGACAGTCTCTTCAGGGAAACCTGATTAAGAATGGTCTGGGAGGCTTTGCAGACTGAGGCAGCATCGAGAACAATTCTTACATCGGCCGCTGAAGGAGTCGGGATCCGGTAATGACACATCATCGAACCGTTCGCCGAAACGGAAGAAATATCTACATTCCCATTTCCTGTTTCAAGAACCAGACCCTGTGATGAAAGCGTGGAAGGATCCGCGTGCTGACCGCAGACTCTGAGACCCCGGCAGAATGATACTGCATCGACAATTATCTTCTCATGATCGTCCGGAATTTCCCGTATCTCAAGAAATTCAAGCTCATCGAAATCATTGTCCTTCAAGACAAGTTTCTCTCCTCCGCATCGGATAGTGCCGGAATCTTCATTATCATTTCTGAAGATCAGCAGCGGATCCTTAGCTCCTTTCAACCAGTCGCAGACAGATTCGGAAAGCAGAATGTTTCCGTCTTCAAGAATTTCCGCATCCAGATCCGGAGCGGAAATAACTGCTCGAATTCCTGAGACGATATCATTGGATTCTATGGTTACCGTACCATTCTGCATATCCGCTGAAACCCGGACATATCCGAGAAGAGGATTTCCCATGGCATCTCGCTTGTTGACGATCCGCTTGGCCATACCGATATAGAAATTGAAGAGTTTTGTATTCTTCACCGTGATATTCATTTTTTATTCTCCTTGTTAGCCGGCATGCCATGCCGGAAAGAATAACGGGCATCTCACATTCGGGATGCCCGTTTTATAATCCGCGCGGTTCAGATCAGACCGCTCAGACTTTCTGATACCTGAGAATCCAGTTTCCCGGTTTCGGCGGATTCTCTCAGGTCCTCAACCATTACGATTCTGTCCGCGAATTCACGGAGTCCGTATGGTTCGCATCCGATAACGATTGAATGGATCATGACCCCGGGATTTTCTCTTGCTGCATTCAGCTTATCCATGAATTCCGACTCCGGGTAGTCAAATTCCCCGTCTGTTATGATCAGGATTCCGGCTTTTTTCATATCCTGTTTTTCAAGAATCCGGTCAACCGCCCAGGTGAGCGGCGGGTATGGATCTGTCCCGCCGCTGTAGTTTATCGACAGATGATTCAGTATCTCATCAAGGGACGGTTTCCCGACCGGCTCATATACCTGCCAGTTCTGAGATCCCGAAAATGGAATTGATATAAAGCGCCGGTTTTCCTTCAACATTCTGGTCATGACCGCAAACTCAAGCGCATTCGCGAATTCAAGCCTTTCCCCGTCCATAGATCCCGATGTATCTTTCAGAATAATGACAGGACCGCGTCCTTCCGGAGCTTCCCCTTCATACCGGCAATGCAGCAGTTCATTGTTTGCGAGTCTTATCATGAAATCCATATGGAGGGCTGATCCCTGCGGAGCGCCAAGCCCTGTGAATTCTTCCGGCGCGAGATCGTCAAGGTCCAGTTCCTTTCTGCGGTATTCGAACAGCTGTTCCCTGCCATGGACTGATTTCTTTTTCTCATCGGAAATAATGTGCTCCATTGAACCGATCAGTTCGATCATTTTTCTGAGCCTTACATTTCCCTTCAGAAGCTCGGCGAGACGCCTCATATTCCGGACATCCGCTCTGTCCAGTTTTCCGCCCTGAGGGCTGAATCCCAGGTTTCCAAGCATCTTTTTCCCGTCTTTGAGATCTTTCTCGGTTTTTTCCATGGCTGTGGCTGCGGCATTTTCGATCTGCGCCTGGTTCATTTCCATTGATTCGCGGAGTTTCTCAAATGCATTCTGAGCTTTTTCCGCAGCGGTCCGAGCATCTTCACTATCTGGATCCGATTTCTGTTTCTCACTCGCATTCTGCTGTGCCTGCCGGTAATCTTCCAGGTCTTTCTTCACATCTTCCGGAAGTTTGGAAAGCAGTTCCGTCGAAAAAGCCGCAGTCGCGAGCATCGAAGCCATTCTGTCTGAATAAACCTCATCCCTGAGACTCAGGTATTCTTCCATCTCCATAGCTTTTTGAAGCAGGCTGCTTTCGACCTCCATTCCCTCAGGCGGAATGTCGCTCAATTCTGTTAGGGGGTCATAAAGCCCATAAAAGGCCTGTTCCATCAGGGATCGGGAATAACGGTCGCATTCAGCTCTGGATTCCTCTATGACATCTTCATCTTTGACAGTGTCCCATGCGGATCTGTCGCTGTTCAGCAGGTTATCCCATATTGTCGGGCTGTAGAATCCCATTACTGCTCCTTTTTCATGTTCTTGGCTGCATTGGAATAGATTTCACCCTGCAGCGCTTTTGCCTTCAGAATTTCTTCGTCAACTGTCTTCGCGTATTTCGGACTGGAAACACTGTTTTTCAGCTCTTCCATGGCTTTTTCGATCATTCCATATGCCTTTGCAGCCTTGGAAAGGTCATACTTTGCCGATGCATTCCGGATGCTTTCCATATCAGCCCTGAATTTTCTGATAACGGCTTTCTCTGACTTACTTGAAAGCGTCACAATTTCAGATACGGCAGAGCGCTGTTCAGGTTCTACCCAGAGGATATTGGCCCCGACACTGAGAGATTCGTTGTATTGATCTATGTCGCTCATATCCAGCTGTCGGCTGTCAGGCCAGGTCATCAGGTATTCTGCAATGACTGCGCGTGCCCATACCTCACGCCTCCTGGGACTGGGGCGAATGCCGTTCTCCAGTAGTTTCCGGATAATGGAAGACATTGTGCGGTAGATCTCATCCGGCATCTGCTTCGATAAATAATCGATATACCCCTGAAGCAGAAGTATTTCTTCGGTATCAAGTCGGGTTTTTATATATGCGTGACCGCCTTTGGCTTTAAACATCTCAAAAATATCCGACTCGTCCTCTGAATAATCCATTTCCAGACGGTAACCGAAACGGTCCCAGGTAGCGGAGTTGGCGTTTGCATTCACCAGTTCATTGGATGCGGAAATAACCCCGAGCAAAGGCACATTGATTCTCCTGTGGGCCAGCGATATGGTATGTTCCTCAATGATTTCCAGACAATTGTTTTGAATGGTTGAACTTCCCTTGTAGAACTCATCCAGAAGGGCGTATGAACAGGTTGCTATGCCTGCCCATTCCCGCTCATACAGTCCCTGATTGATTTTCTCAACACTCAGCGGACCGTACAGATCGCTCATACTCATGTCCGGGGTGAAGTTTTTCTTGAAGAAATGATTACCGCCTCCGAAGGAATCCCCGATTAATCCAGCAAGTGTAGACTTTGCAGCCCCGGGTTTGGAAAGAAGGAACACATTATCCCCTGAAAGCAGTCCGAGCAGTGCCACATGAACAGCTTCATCCATTCCGATGAGATTGCGGTTGAGTTCGGTTTCCAGATCAGTAAATTTCTGCAATGCCTGAAGCACATCCATGGAAGTTCCGGTGGAAGCACTGTTAAACAGACCAACTCTTTTCCGGGCATAATATTCAACCGGTTCGGCTTGCATTGATTCGACTGAGGCCAGCATCTGACCGTTTACCATAATACTTTTCATAATGATCTCCTGAATTAAAAAGAGCATCCGCTTGGGATGCTCTGGGATAAGGTGCGGCTGTTGTATCAACAGCTTGAAATACACATCTGCGGCATGTTTCAGCCATTAACGACACAGTTTGATTTCCCGGAATTCCTCCTTGGTAATAAGCCACAGGGTCATCTTTTTGATGTTTTTCCTGTGTTTTATGGAGCCATATTTAAACCGGTGGATAAAACCCATGGTTTACTGCTCCTGAAAACAGGCATGATTGCCCACCGTGGTTTGCGGTTCTGTATTATTGCTATTCAGTTGTAGGGAAACAAATTTTTATCGTTATTATTATTGTCTGGATTTCAGTCAAAAAAAGTGCTCAATATTATTTTTCGAGGCCAATTTTGGAAAATACCGAAGATTTTGCGAACGAGTTTGTGAATAATCTAAATACTGATACTTATTGTTGTTTTTGAGGCGGAAAATGATGATTCATTCATTTTCTGTGAAACATATACCAAGACAATCTGACCGGATCTAATGAATTAAATAGGCGATCTTTTCCCGAATCCTTGATGCAATAGTTTTGCAGTATCTTGGGTGATAATCGATTTCGTCAGCAATACTGGTAAAAGACATCCCCATACAGCGCAGTTCATAAACCATCATCTCCAGATCATTGAAACCTGCATTTTCTTCAATATATTTTTTCTCGATTTTGGAAAGACAGCGATAACAATCATGTCTCACAGGCCGGGTAAAAAGTTTCCGGGTAATGCTTGATTTCATTTTCTCCATTTCAGATGGTGGATTGTCCATCAGATTTTCTCCAGTATTTTCATCAAATTTTCAGAAGGATACAAGTTGCTGCACCATCATAAGGGAAACACGGGAAAAAAACACTTTTTCAGCGCTTTCTCCTAAAGAAATTCATCGAGGTCATATATTCAATTTTTTACTATTTCCAGTTTGCAGCAGCTTATTTCCTAAATTCATTATCCGCCATCAATAAACTTCTATTCATTTCAATACTCAATATATCAGGGTGGTATGTATACCTACCGCTTTGCTTCAGTTTCCACTTCTATCTGCGTGGTATGTATACCTACCACTGTAAATCCCATACCTTCTGAGTTTTCCAGAGTGGTATGTATACCTACCACTTCAATACTTCAGATTCTGTCAGGATTTTGGTTTTGTATATATATGCATGGAGGAAATAATGGAAACAGACCCGAAGGTATTGAAATATCTTGCAGAAAATCTTGCTGGAAAACCGGAGAGTGTTATTGAAAGGTTCTCACATCGCATCGCAGTATTTTCCGACAACCCGGAAATATTGAATATCGGAGAAGTCCAACTGAAATCCAGATTATGGAAACATCTCGATGAAGCTATTTCAAACGGAATCACAACGATATACACAGGCCTGAATTTCGGAGGAGATTCTGCTGCTGCGGAATTATTCGCGGACAGGAAACAACAGAACCCCAGTATCCGGATTGTTCATGTTGCTCATTCCCGTCAATGGATACAGAAACTTGAACCCCAACTGAAAGGCTTTGCAGTGAACACGCTGATCCGAAATACAGATTTCATGAAAACAATAGACGGGGGTGCGCCGGAAACTTCCGGAATTATCAGAGATCATTTCATCATTGATCAATGTCTTCATCTCGTATTTATTCTGGATATGGCAGACAGTTCTGAAGATTCATACTCGTGGCAGCTGTTTGATTATGCCACCCGTTCTCATAAAAACTCGATATCCCACCAGATTCATATCATATGCTGCTCTGAAGCAAAACCGCAGCAGCCAACATGCAAACAAACATGCGAACCGATTCAAAGTCCGCTGTTCTGAATAATTCATAAGGAGAATAAAATGGAAGACTTTTATAAAATCTGGCTTCAGCACAATCCGCAGGGACGGTTGAGTGCGGACGAAGAAAGAATACTGGGAGAAAAAATCCAGTCGGGTAAATCAATTGCCTCAAAAAAGAAAGGGGCTACACTTTCTCTGGAAGAACAGCGTATTTGTTCGGAAGGTGAAAATGCCCTGCAGAAACTCATCCTCTGCAATATTCCTCTGGGAATCTACTTTGCGAATAAATATGCTGCAAAATATCCCGATATCGGATTGTCGATGGATGATATTTCACAAGAAGCGCTGATGGGAGTGATGAAAGCTGCTGAGCGTTACGACCCGAAAGCTGAATGTAAATTTTCAACATATGCCGCGTTCTGGATCGGACAGACGATCCGCAGGGCTATTGAAGATAAAGCGGATGCCATTCGTAAGCCTGCTTCCGCCCATTCCAGAGCAAGACTGGTTCATAAAATTGAAACAGAAACAGACGGCTCCCTGTCTGCTGCTGCAATTGCCGAGATGACGGGATTAAGCGAAGAGGAAGTAATTTTTATCCGTGAGCTTGACAAACAGAAAATCATGTCTATGGATCAGAGCTTTTTTGATGATGAAGACGATGACCAGTCATATCATGAAACGATTGCCTCATCAGCTAACATTGAAGAAGAAGCCCTGGTTAATATTCAGCATGAGATGCTGGCAGGATTGATCAGAGCGATCCCAGATACGGATACGCGCGATATTATGCTCATGCATCTCGGCATGTACGGTAACGGTACAGTTTTTTCGAATAAAAGCATAGCCATGATCAAACATAAAAAGGAATCGGAAATAGTTGCGATCATCAAAAGCACGGAGCATGAACTCTGCAGATGGCAGGCCATTCATAATCAAATGAGCGGAAATACCCTGGGATAACTGCTTTCCGAGCGCCTGTAGCTGAAAGAATATACTGTCATGCAGAATTTTTTTTACGAGCTACAGAGCACAAAATTGTAATAAAAACCGCAGCGGAACTCTGTCACTGCGGTTTTTATCATTTTTTCCTTGATCATTCTTTCTTATAGTATGGAATTTCATGTGCATCCAAGAATTCAAGCATTCCGGTATAATCCTCTTTCCGGCATAACTCGATGAAATCTTTACTGTTGATAATGGAATTCAATTTCGCAAGAGATTCTTTTGGTATGACATATTCAATAACACTCCAGTAGCCCATGTCATCATCATCAATCTCATGAATCATGTGAAGTCCGTCGGATCGGGCAGAATATCTAAATGACACGGTGCTTGTATGGTAAATCTCCATATAGGCCTCCTCGCAATAACCTTGTCCTCTTTTTCCCATTATAACGGGCAGATATTGTTTTTTTCCTTTTTTTTTGACCGGCTATTTCGCATCGAACGTTGAACCGTTTATGACCGTATTCACAGAATTATTCAGACATAATCAGGTGGCTCCTCGTTGCAGGATAATGATCAAACCTGATTCAAGTCATTTCTTCAGATGTAATATGGAAAATAATGTGTATGGAATGAGACAAAACAGGACATACGGAAAGAGGTCAATATGTTCGGTTTGATTGGAAACAATAAAAAGAATAACAGCTGGTTTTCGTGGGATGATATGGATACAGTATTCAGTTGTAAATTCTGTGAAAGTCAGAATACATTTGATTATTTCGAAAAGGAACAGGAACGGGATCATATCCGGGACTGGATTGATCTTCAATGGGAAAACGGAGATATTGATTTCGATCCTTCCAGACCACTCTGATACCGGCACTTCCCCGTTTTGTATATTTTCCTTCACCGGTCCGGAGCTCTTTCAGCTTCGGACCGAGTCCAATAAAGCAAGGGATAAAGTATATGAAACACAGAAAATCAATTTATATTATGCTGTCCGTCCTGCTGGCTTTTCAGATCATACTGATACCCGCATCAGCAGAGTATACCGGGCCAAACAGCGGAGCCAGACGGTATTCCTATGAAGTCCAGGTTCCGGGAACATGTACCGAGGAATACAGCTGCTGCACCTGGTGGAGCGATGAACCCTGCGGTTCCAATCCGTGGGATATCGGTTGCTGCATGTCCTACGGCACCTGCACCAGAGACTATGACTGTACAAAAAACGAAACAGTCTCAGCCAACCATCCTGACGCGACCATTACCACCAGTCCTGCCTGTACCACGGGATTCGGGGCGAATAACTGGTGCAGGGGAGAAGTTACGGTAAACCTTACCGGGAAAGACGAATGGAAGGGAATCAACGGCTTTGAATCCAGTGACGGGCATCATCTGTCAAAGGGAGGCGGACATACCGAAACCGGATCCGTCAGCTTCAGCGGAGAGCAGAACAGGTCAGTTGATTTCTGGGCTCTTTCCACACTGGGGGATACCAGTACGAAAAAATCCGAAAATATCCGGATCGATCAGACATCTCCGGAGAGCGTCGGCGTCAGAGTTGAGGGAACAAAAGGCCCGGGAAATGCCTACAGGGGAAATGTGACCTTCGTCGGTACGGCTTCCGACAGCATGGCCGGCGTGAAATCCATTTTTGTAGACCTCAAGCTTGGAGAG
>CACYHU010000024.1 GCA_902774215.1 uncultured Chloroflexota bacterium | reverse complement strand
TGCAACCTGTTCTGTTGACTCAAAATGAGTCAACGAAAACAGGTCACTTCGACTCAAACTGAATAAATCAGCACTTCCCTAAAGGACAGTTCCGAATCGTGCAGCCGATCAATTATAAAAAAGGATTTCCCGGAAGCTCCAATGAACATCAGCGGGTTTTGTATTTTTGATGCGGATCCAGCGGGTCTCAGTGGGAGAAAAACTCAAATCGAATAAATTGCTGACTGTTACCGGAATCTTTTTCCAGGTTTTGCCATCATCGGAAATGCTGACTTCAGGAGATCTTGCGTATTCATGCTCATCATCTCCGGGCAGAAGTGCGATACCGCTGAGTGTCATTTTATCTGTAAACTCAATAACCAGTTCATCTTCGTCATTTTGCAGACGGGTACTGCGCCATTCCAATTCAAGATCGATTTCGCCATCGATCATTTCAGGAGAACCGGGACTTATTGAGCGGATCGATGGTTCCAGCGCGGGATAACGTTTATATACTTCAGCCAACTTTACACCGTCGCGTTCAATTATATAAACCGAGTCAAACAGCGGAAATAACTGTTCATTTCCGATAACGCCGCTGTAATTGGCGATCAGGTAATCTGACGGGAAGCGGTGAAGTGCGTTATATTGGCTGATGATTATGTGATCCCGCTGCCAGGGGAACAGACCGATAATGTGATTGTTAAGCCCGGCATTTGTATCACAGACTCGAAACTCATCCTGTTCCTGATCCCAGATCCATTTCAGACTCTCCGTGGTCGAAAGGCGCCAGAAATCCCGATCGAACTCATCTTCACGGGAGCTGAAGAGCGGATTCAGATAGACATATTCATACGGATGAAGACGTGAGATCCTGTAAGCTGTCCATCCGGCAGAAAGAAAAATCAAAACAATTCCCACGAATTTGAGCCGCTTTTGTTTTTTCTCCATCAGAAAGCGGATACCGGTCCCTGTAAACCAGAAGAATGGAACATAGAAAAAATACATGTGACGCCAGCCGTTGTAAAGGACGGGACGGATCAGCATCACTGCCGCGATTCCCAGGCAGAGTAATATTTGCATGAACCGATCCATGATCCCGGTTTTTCCCCGGAAGCTTTGGATCAGTCCGGTAATTGTCAGAAATTGCGGAATAAGCGGGGTTGAGATAAATATCCACAGCGGCACATAATAAAAAGGCAGGTTGTTTTCCGGTATATATTTCCCGAAAAAAAGAATATCAGCAAGACCTTTGGTTTCCTGTGTCCGCTGCTGTCCGGAGGAAAAAAGCCGGAAACCGGCAGCGAACCGGGAAAAGAAATCAGTCCACAGAACAGGCGTCATCAGATAGAAGAATGCCGGAACGAAAAGAAGCAGAAACAGCGCAGGCAGTTTTTGTTTTGTCTCGCGCCGGAGTAAATAAATAACAGGCAGAAACAGAAGAACCAGCCCGAAGTAGCGGGTATTGATCGCCAAAGCAAAAAAGAATGCGCACAGCAACGCAGTTAGAATGCCCGGTCTGCGGCAGAAAAATTCAAAACAAAGCAGCGAGATCCAGAAGAGGGAAATCAGCATCACATCCCTGTCGTTGTAAAACGCATCGCCGAAAAGCCGGGGTGTCAGAATATGCAGCAGAAGCAAAAGGAATACAGCGTCATAACGTTTAAAGCGCAGCCTTGCCAGTATTCCGAGGCAGACAAGCCCTGTAAAGTACATCAGAAAATTCCAGAAATGCCGCAGCCGGACTATACTGCTGATGTCCATCTGAAAATGCCGTACCGCTTCTATCAAAACTGTTGGAAAAGTGGCTGCCTGTCCGTAAAAACGGTTGTAATATTCTTCCAGTTTAGGTAAATTGCCAAAATCCGGAGATGGTTTCCCCAGTTTTTCGCATATAGCTGCCCAGATGATATGTCCGGCTTCGATCTGGTTGATCTCGTCGGAGGAAGTCCCGTAATTCCGGAAAAGGAATACACCGCAAAGGAAAAAACCTGCCAGCAAAAATGCTGTCAGATATTTCCAAATCTGGTTCACATTATTTTTGGCTTCTGCGGCGGACAAAGTCTCTCCCGGTCTTATTTGTACGGAGACAGAATTTATATCTGTACGTGCAAAGTTTCCAGAATTATACCTTATAATAGTAAAATATTTAATAGCTTCTTGGGCGTACACTTGCGGAATGATCCGGCCGGGAGATTTGAATGAATTTCAGTAAAGGAAAAACAGGAGTCTATTGTTTCAGTTTATTGCTTATTATCGGAGCGGTTATCTGGTTTTGTCTCTCCTGTAAAAAGCTGCCCAAATATGATTATTCCCTTGAAGATTGGTGGAGTGAAAATGCCAGTTATACGGATCAGGGTTTAACTGCGAATGAAATAATTAAAGATTCAGGGATAAATAAAGAATTTCTCTGGGGACCGTTCAAGTCCCTGAAACGGGGATCTTATACGGCAGTAATTTTATACTCTTCGGAACAGGATCAGTTTGTCACGGCGGAGAGAACTCCGTTATCTATTGCTTCATCCAGTAAATTAAGCAGGCATTTAAATTCTCTTGCTTATCAGTTTGAAATTAAAGAAGATACTGAAAAATTTGAGCTGGTCATCTATTATGGGGGGATCGGTGATTTTTCTGTAAAGTCAATTTCAATTGTGGCTAATAACAGATGGAATAAGCGGGTAACAGCTGAATTAATATTTTCAGTTTTGATTTTTGACCTGCTTTTTTATTTGTTTACTGAGAGAACGAGGATTTTTCATACTTTATTGGTGATTCTTGGCATAACAGGAGTATCCGCACTGCCTTTGGCATCTTACGGCATTCATTACGGTCATGATATTGCTATCCATTTACTGCGGATCGAAGCAATATTTCAAGCGCTTCATTTTGGGCAGTTTCCTGCAAGAATTTCCTCTGTAACGTTATTCGGACTGGGGTATCCATTTTCTATTTATTACAATGATCTTTTTCTGTATTTTCCTGCTTTTCTGAGATTGATCGGGTTTTCCGTTATTACTGCTTATAAGCTTTATATTTTTGCGGTATTGTTTCTGACAGCAGCGATAGCATATTATTCCTTCAAAAACATTTTCAGCGATAAAAGAACGGGATTTATTCTTGCCTTCCTTTATACAACAGCTTCTTACCATTTTACTAATATTTATGTCCGGGCTGCGGTCGGTGAGTATACAGCGCAAATTTTTCTTCCTCTGCTGGCATTGGCATTGTTCAAAATTTTTACAGAAGAAGTAGATTCCGGCAAAAAGATTTTTGATAACAGTTTATTGCTGAGTATCGGTTTGAGCGGAATAATCGGATCTCATATATTGACTATGATCATGACTTGTTTTCTGCTGCTGATCGTGTGCTTAATTCTTTGGAAAAAAACTTTCACGAAAAATGTGCTCCTGACTTTTTTACTTACGGCAGGCCTGACGATCCTATTGAATCTATATTTTCTTGTTCCGTTTGTGGATTATTATTTTAATGTACCTACAGTGATCAAAGGCATTGTTGATCAGGGACGTAAGACAATTCAGGATATGGGAATACAGCCGGCACAGCTGTTCTCTTTTTTTCAAAAGGTTGTCGGTTCTCTGGATCTTAAAGGACAGGATCGTATACAGTGCACTCCCGGTTTGCCATTAATGGCAGTTCTGATCATTGGTTTGTTCAAAAGATACCGGGGCAGAAATGATTATATGTTTCGTTTTTTATTATTTCTATCTGTTTTTACTCTGATTATCAGCACCGATGTTTTTCCCTGGAATTGGCTGGCTTACAGGTCTGCTTTCTGGAGCCTGACAGCGCAGATCCAAATTCCGGCGAGGTTTTTAGTCTATTCGATTTTATTCCTGACGCTGCTTGCAGGTGAAATACTTCAGGAATATGACTGCAAATATATTGACGGTGGTTTGGTCTGTGCTGCTGTATTAATGTTTATATGGTGTACCGGGAGCCTTTTTGACAATCAGAATAATTTTTTCATTTATGATACATCCGGTGTGGATCCGTTCCAGACCGGTTTGGAATATTATCTTCAGGGATCCGATTATAATTTAATAAGCACAAAAATCGTGGCCGAGAATATCAGATGGTCAGAAATCGTTTCCAGAACCTCCGACAGCCTGAATATTCATTGCATGACAGATCAATCCAATCAAATCTACAAGGTTTTTGTTCCCGTATATAATTACAAGGGGTATCATGTGACCGATGCTTCCGGAAAAGAATATGAAATTATCAACGGAGAACAAAATCATATCGGATTTGAATTACCGGATTCTTTTGACGGAGTGATCACGGTCAAATTCAGGGATCCGGCTATCTGGACTGCTGCTTTGTATGTGTCGGCTGTGTCCCTGTTATTACTTATTATTCTTTTGGTTTTGAAAAGGTCTGCAAAAGATCAAAGACTTTCAAAAAAGACGCAGTAAGGGGTTTGGTTTATGAAAAACAGGCAAATTGAAAGAAATGAATGGCTGCCGGTCATACTTCTTCTGCTGGTTTTGGTTTTGACAGCAGTTATCAATTTCCATGTAGCGCATCATGTGCTGGATGATGACGCTGCATCAGAGCTGATGCTTGCCGATGTGCTTCACCGGGAGAAAAGCCTCTATTCTGATGATTTTTATTATTCTACAGAATATTTCGTCCAGAATCAGTTGATTTTTGGTTTCCTTTTCAATTTTTTTGACGGTTGGGCAAATGTACGATTTTTCGGAACCTGTATCATCCAGCTGATATATCTCGCGTCATTCGTGTATATGATGTCGCAAAGCGGACTTGGACGGAAGGCTGTGTTAATGAGTGCAGTTCTGATCATGCTGCCTTTTACTGTGGTCTATGGAAGGACTGTTATTTATCACTGCTATTATGTTTGCAATTTTCTTCCGACATATCTGCTGACGGGATTGTTATTTTCGTTTTTCCACAGACCGGATGCTTCGCGTGCATCTAAAACTGTCCGCCTGGTATTGCTCATTTTTATTTCATTTCTAAGCTGTCTGCTTTATATCCGTCAGATATTTCTTACCATGATCCCAGCCGCCGGATGTTTGTTTTTCTATCTTATTGTTCAATCAGATTCGAAAAAAACGCCTTGGGAAAGGTGGATGCTGATCCCGCTTTTCATCCTGATCGCAGGCGGCCTGGGAATGTTATGCAATTCGCATTTTCTGATCCCTTCAATGGATCTTTATGAGCAGACAGATCAAAGCCTTAATGTTCTGAGTCCTTCAGCCTGGGGACCGATCCTGGCAGCTTTTTTTACTCAGTTTGGATTCCGGACCGGTGTGAAAATGTTCAGCCTTGTGGGTATTTTATCCCTGTTCGGGCTTTTCAGTGCTTTTGTTTTGGTTTACCAGTCAACTGCTGACCTGATCCGGTATAGAAATAAAGATTTCAGGCAGTATATGATGCGGGCTATGCTTCCGGTCAGCTTACTGGTGAATCTGGTTGTTTTCATCTTTGGTGACATTCCTTTCAGGCTTCAGGCTGATTATTCCCGTTATTTGCTGCCGGCCTCTGTCTGGATCATTCCGTTTTTGTGTGTGCGGTTGGATATGCCAGAGAAAATTCCGCATATTAAGAGATTCATCTATCTGATTTGTATGGCTGTATTCGTTGGCAACAGTGTTTTTAATGGAGTCTCTTTCCTGAATTCCGGAAACTTCGGCCAGCCTTATGACGGGATATCTTACGACAATCCGCATCTTGCTGATGATCTGCAATCGTCAATTGCCTTTGTCCGCTCTCATGATTATCATTATGGCTACGCATTTGCCGGTACTGCCAATACCCTTGTGGAATTATTAAACGGTTTCCCCGTGGTATCGCTGCGGCTGACTCCTGACGGTACCTTTGAATATACCAATTGGCTGACGCTGAAGAGTTATAAAACTATGGAAGCGGAGAGTGCGTTTCTGCTGATGACGGAAGAGGAAGAACAGCTGTACATGGATACGCTTGAAAAAATCGGTTTGGAACGGATCTATTTCGACGATGAAGGTTATGTTCTCTATGATATTCCGGATGTCTCCCTTTTCCGCGGGTTTATCCGCGAACCATAGTGATTTGGATCTGTCTTATTTTCGTTCTTTATTATTTACATTGAATAAAATGTTTAACCTTGCTGGTATGGAAAAATGAAGAAGATTATTCAAAAAAATAAATTCGTTTTATTTGTCAGTTTTGCGATAATTTTTGGCATTCTTTTATGGGGGCTGGTTTCTTCCCGAAAGCTGCAGAAAATTGAAACATATCTGCTTGACTGGAAGGATTTGAACGCGGTTTATAAGGACGGAAAATATTTTATTAATGAAACTGTCAAAGATAAAGGCTCTTCTGTCAGGTTCCTGCTAGGCCCGCAGCTTTCACTGAAAAGAGGGTCTTATTCAGTCAGTATCGATTATGACGCGGAAGAAAGCCAGGAAGTTTTAGCTTCATCAAGCTATCAAAATGAACTGAATTATCTGGATGCTCTTCCCGGTGTATTGGATAGACGTTCGGACAATATTATTTATCATTTTGAGGTAAAAGAGGATATCAGTCAGTTTTTGCTGAACTTTACATACAGCGGAGAGGGTGATTTTTCCGTCGGGTCAATAAGGATCAGCGCCAACAACAGGATGCAGAAAAGAATTTGTGTCTCAGTAATTGCTGTTGTACTGTTCCTTGATTTTCTGATCCTGCTATATCAATATAACGGCCAAAAATTTAAAACATTTTTGACGTTATTTGGAATTGTGGTTCTTTTATCAGCGCCTATGGCTGTTAAAGGAATCAATCAGGGACACGATTTTATTTATCATTGTCTTCGTATAGAATCACTTGTTGATGCTCTTCAGTCCGGACAATTTCCGGCGAGAGTTTCGACACTGGCTCTTTATGGTCTGGGATATCCTTTTTCTATTTATTACAATGATATTTTTCTTTATTTTCCGGCGATATTGCGGCTGCTGGGCTTCACTTTGATCGCTGCAAATAAATGGTATGTGTTTTTCATTAATTTGCTGACCGTCTTCCTGTCTTATTATGCTTTCAGCCTAATGTTTCACAGCAGGAAAACCGGCATTTTGCTGAGCCTTATTTACGCAGCAGCTTCTTATCGCTTTATAAATGTTTACGTCAGGTCAGCGGTGGGCGAATTTACAGCAATGGCTTTTCTGCCTTTATTTTCATTGGCAATTTACAGAATATATGACGAAGAGAAAAAGACAATCAAAGAATTGTTTCCGGATAGTGTTATCCTGGCTCTTTCCCTCTCCGGTATCATCGGCTCGCATAACCTGACTTTTGTCATGACGATTTTTATGCTGGTTCTGATCTGTCTGTTTTTCCTGAGAAAAACATTTCGGAAGCAAACGATCCTCACTTATGTTATTGCAGCTTTTCTGACGATCATGCTGAACCTTTATTATCTGACTCCGATGCTGGATTATATGATCAATATTCCGACCGCGATGGGTGAAGGTGCAGATAATACGATATCTGTATTTATTCAAGACAGAGGCATCTATCCCGGTATGCTTCTGGGTTTTCTGACCAGGGCAAGAGGTGCAGGTACAGCGGATGGAGATTCAAGAATGCAGATGACTCCCGGACTGCCATTGATGGCAGTTTTGGTCGTGGGATTAAGCCTTTTCGGACGAAATAAAAAGAACCAATGGTATCGGTTCGGGCTGTTTTTTTCGTTATTCTCATTATGGATCTCCACAGACATTTTTCCGTGGAATTATCTGGGAATCCATGTCCCGTTTTGGGAATATCTTGCCCGTGTTCAGTTCCCATGGCGGTTCCTTACCTTTGCAATTCTGTTTATGACTGTTTTTGCTGGTGTGGTGATATCAGATTTGAAATCAAAAACCTTTAATACAGTTTTAGCTTCGGCCGGGATTTTTATGCTGCTGTGGATGACAGGCAGTTATTTTGATAACAATTCCATGGCCTTTGTTTCAGATACATACAATCTGGACCGGTCGATGATAGATACCCATTTTTACCTGCCCGGGAATTCGATCGGGACTTTCGAATCGGATTTGGTTGAGAATTATGATGAAAATATTGAAGCTAAAGCGGTATTGAAACGGAAGTCCGACAGTCTATCGGTTTATTGTAAAGCCGGTTCAAACCCCGGCCGCCATTATTTCAGCGTCCCGGTTTATAACTATAAGCAATACTGCGTGGTGGATGATAACGGCAATGAATATCCGGTGATCAATGGAAAACAAAACCTGGTTTCGTTTGAACTTCCGGATAATTTTGATGGAAATGTGACTGTTTATTTCAGGGATCCGGTTTATTGGACAATATCATTATATGTTTCTGTTTTCTTTGCTTTATTCCTTTGCTGCGGTCTTTTTATTTATTGGAAAAGAAGCAGGCGGTTTTCAGAATCGGGTAATCAGGATATTAACTGACAGGAATTTGTCTTGTTGATATACGATCGCTTTTTCATTGTATAGCTTTCAGAAGTAATGTATATCCTTTGTCAAGCCGAACGATCATAATTGCTTATTTCCCGGATAAAAAACATATGAATAAAAAACAGGGAACTCTGTGCGGAGCCCCCTGTTTTTTTACAGAATATATTATTCGCTGAGTACACCCTTCAGTGCGGTGATTTCATCTGCGGTGAGGCCAATTCCGAGCAGATAGTCTTCAGCGACTTTCTGAAGATCGGCAGAAGCTATATCTTCAACGCCGGTGGAAGCGGACAGTCTGTGGACGATGTCCCCCCTGACAGTTTCCAAAACCTCCGGCTGAATCGGGACCTGCCTGCCATCCTGTACATCAAAAAAGTTGAGATAAGTTTTTGCGTAGTCGGCCTGTATCTCTACCAGGGAAGCTCCCATCAAAGCTTCGAGTACGGCGGCTAAAAGACCGACACGGTCTTTCCCTTCGGAGCAGTGGAATAAGTACGGACCTTCATTGGCGATCATGAAGCGGATCCCATCTGCAATCCCGTCACGGAATTCCGGAGCGGTGAGAGAGGTTGGCATGGCCAGAAAGATCACATTCTGTTTGCTGTAATAGGTCTGATCAAAGCCATCATAGGCTTTCGCTGCAGCTTCTGAATCGGAAAGATTGAGAATCGTCCTGATACCGGCTTCTTCACAGGCTTTATCAGCATATTTCTCACGGCCGATATCAGGCTTTATCGGGCTGGAAGAGCGATAGAGTGTCTTCGAGGCTATGCCGGGGGCAGTGACCTCACGGAAATTGGCGAATTCAGCATCGGTCAGATCCGGATAATCTTCTCTGGCAGCCGTGCTTTTCAAAAGACTTATCGCGAGACGGTCAAGGTAGCCGCCTTTTTCCTTCAATTCGATAGTGACATTGATCGGGAATTCGACACCTTCTTTTACCTGATAGGGATAGTCAGCGCCATCAGGAGCTGTTTCTATAATACCTAATTCTGCACCCAGCTGCCCATAGTTGATGGCAAAGCAGAGGTACGGTTTACCGGATACAGAACGGAGCAGTTTTTCACCCAGGAACACATTATCATAGTTAAAACAGACCGGAACATCGATCGGATCATGTCCCTCTACAGTGACGGTGACGATATCGCCGAGGTCGAAGGTTTTCAGAAATTCATCAGCTTCGATAGCAATATCCGGATTGCCATATTTCAGCAAATCCGGGCCATCTGCAAAAATGATCGACTCCATTTTCTGTGCGGAAGCAGTCAGCGCACAAGCCATTAGCGTTAAGATAACAAACAACAGGATAAATCTCTTCATTTATTTCTCCTTTAGATTCTGAAGTAATAATATTATTATTATCAAAAAAAACTGAAAACAATTCACCTAATTCATTAAAAATGTTTTAGTGAGTCAATTTCAAGTTTTATTGTATGATCCGCTGCAGCAGATAATCTTCATTGCCGGTCATTACCGGCTTATAACCTTTCGCTGTAAAATGATCAAGATACGAACTGTATCCGGAGGGAATGTAAATCACATCCGGTATTTTATCCGGATTGAGCTCATAATAAAGGTCAAGACGACTGACTGTATGGCTGTTAATTCCAGGCAGCCATGCAGAAAAGGAGCCGATGCCCTTTTCCGTGCATAAGTATAAAACCGGGTCGTTCACAAAAAAGAGCACTTGTTTGGCAGATCCTTCTTCCCGGATCGGAAAAACGATTTCATTCATGGCCTTTTCGTAGGATCTCAGTCTGGTTTCTGTCATTTTGATTCCTTTTTCCGGACCGGACCGGGCATATACAGTCTGGTCTTCGATGCTGTCCTCAAAAAAGATCACATGATGCCTGAGGATCAGGTCATCTTTAAGCAATATGATGAAAAACAATGCTGCACATGCTATTGCTGTTTTCCTGAATAACCTGTTTGGGCTTCCTGTATTTTGAAAATACATTATGAGTACGATGATACTTGCAAATGCGGGAACTGTGGCTGCATTTGTCAGCGCATGCAATTGCTGATTGGAAGAGTAATTCAGGCAAAAGGTATAAATTATTCCGGGTATCCATATATTCCTGAATAATTTAATAATGCTGCTGTCATCAGAATTGATCCTGCAGAAAAGACCGATCAGGCAAACAGGGAGCATCAGGTAATGACTGTAAAAAGGCTTGTTTGTGAAGTAAGTCAGTATACTGATAACAGACAGACATACAACGGACAGACATAAATCTTTACCGTTTTTCCAAAAGCGGCTGATGATACACATCAGTGTAAATAGGATCAAAATGAGGGGAGCCATCGGCGCGGAGTGAATGATCAAATCGAAATATTCAACAGTTTTGCGGATAAGATTTCTGTCAGGATGCTCAACATCATCCAGAACGATAGGAATAGCCCTCAGGATCTCCTGAATACTGCCGCGTGAGAGCAGGAATGCGCAGAATATCACAAACAGGCAAAATGCACCCAGCGTTATAAAAACCCAAAACGAAAGTATACTCTTATTCCCTTTCCTGAACAGTGAAGCGGCAGCGGCGATTGTGAGCAGAAAATAAAGTATCAGCAAATACGGACAACAGAGGATCGATCCTGCCAGGAATACTCCGCAGATAAAATATTGAAGAGGTTTATGTTTTTCTGCTGTTGAAGCAATGATGAATGTGTTTAACAGAAACAGAACTCCCATTGAATTGTAGGAAAACGCCATGATTCCATAGGGCGCATGGATAAGGTAAATAAGGGAAGCCGCAGCTGCTCCCGGTAGTGAAAAGCGTTTCATGCGTGCGAAAAAGAAAAAAGCGCTGCATCCCCAGAGAAATGTGTAAATATAGCGGTAATTCAGCAGAATCTGTTCTGTATTTTTGAAGAATAGATTGTAAACCATCATGAGGGGAAGTGTGGGAAAAGTTGATAATTGAAATTCATGCCATTCATGGATCAATAGGCCGTCACCAAATTTTAGAAGCCGGTAAGGTACTGTAAGATATAAGGCTTCGTCCATATACCCGTAGCCATAGGGACATTTCCAGAATAAGAAGATCCATATTCCGGTGAATAAAATACAAAATGACGGGATGATGAGTTTTTCAAGCGTTTTCCCTCTTTCCGGGCTGTAAATCACTATCCGGAAAAAATCGCGGATTTTCAATTTGTCAAATATCATCAGGCGCACTTTATCAATGATGAGTGAGCAAAGTGTGATGATCAGTGCCAGTCCGATAATTTTATACAAAATTTCATAGTTGCGCAGTGCAGCCCACACTGTGAAGCGATTCTCTATCAGGTTTTTACAAAGAACCGGATGGTAACCGATCAGATATACGGCGAAGGTTTCGGAAGAAAGGAAAACAGCGAATCTGCCTGTTTTTTTTGATAAGCTTAATTTTGAAAAAAGGATCACATGGCAAACAGCTGCTGCCAGAATGAGAGGCGAACTCAATGAGATGATTGATTCTCCGGTAATTTGATGATTCAGGAATTCTAAATCTGCGCCGAATAATTTCCATAGCCATGCGGCGGAAGTAAAAATTATGATGCATATGAGAGCCTGCAGCGGCCTGATATTCTTTGTGATATCTGTTTTTTTGATGAAGGCTCCAAGCATGTAAAGGAGAATAAACCAAATAAGTGAATGTCCGCCGGCTATCTGAAAAGGGTCAGAAAAAACGGAAAGACAGCTGACCGATAAAAACAGGAGCAGCATCAGATGTTTTAGACTGTCTGTTTTCATATGCCGTATGGCAGTATCCAAAAAGGGCTTGAAGACCATCACTCCGGTGAGCAGGCTGAAAACCCAATAGATATTGTTTATCAGCGGGAAACACATATCAACGATCATCCCGGCTGAAACCGTTTCCTGAAAAATCAATTTTCCTGCGAGGGAAAGGAGAACACTGTAAAAAATTACTTCAAGCCATAATGTCAGATGCCCGGGCCAGTCTTTTTTTTCCTCGTTTTCTGCCCAGCCGGTGAAACCTGTGAGGATCATGAAAATGTTCACGGCTCCGGCACACCAGATCCTCAGCAGCCACGTCACTGCATAACGGGTTGAACCTTCTGATACAGAAGCGAGAATTCCCCCGTTTTCCAGCAGGAGAATCATGATCAGATAAAACATGGAAAGAATTTTTAACAGTTCAAGGCTATATTTTTTTTCTTCTGGTTTTTTATCGGAAAGTTCCTGCTGTTTTTTCATGTATTTCGCCGTACCTGTATTACCTGATTTTTTTTTTTTTTTTTCTGATAATCGGTAATTATACCAAACACTTTTCGGATGCAGCAGTTTTTAAAACCGCACAGAGCGGTCTCTGGTAAAGGCATGTTTTTATGATATTTATAACGATGAAGTATTATTTCCGAAGACTTTAGGATTATCCGAAATATTTTTCTTTGTTCCGCAGCACAAAGA
This sequence comes from uncultured Chloroflexota bacterium, assembly GCA_902774215.1. Taxonomy (GTDB): domain Bacteria; phylum Chloroflexota; class Anaerolineae; order Anaerolineales; family Anaerolineaceae; genus Flexilinea. Next base: position 29,642 of record CACYHU010000024.1, on the reverse strand, counting down.
ACAAAGTACCGGCGAAGGTCAGGATCTCTCCCGCAGGAAAGGCGAACCAGACGCCGGTGACCCCGAACAGATAGGGCAGGGTCAGAATGGTGAGGTTCGCGCAGATGATGTTTTCGAGAACAGAGAGGATCGTCGAAATCTTCTTCTCATGTAAAGCAAGAAATGAGTCGATAGCCAGTACATTGTAACCGAAAAAGGGGAAACCCAAAGGAGCGATTCTCAGTCCCTGGTCAGCCATCTGACGCACCGCCTCACTGGCATCACTTTTCAGGTAGATCAGCAGCAGTGGTTTCCTTCCCAGTAAATATGCCAGGATAATAACAGCGATCAATCCGCCGGTCACGGTAATTATCTGCCGGATGATCGTCCTGATCTTTTCCCTGTTCTTTTCCCCGTAAGCATAACTGACGATCGGAGAAACGGCACCGGCAAGTCCGAATACGCCGCTCATGAACATGAATTGTATGTTATTTATGATCGTATAAGCAGAAACACCGTTCTCTCCGGAGACGTAAAGCAGTACCTGATTGGCAATAAAGACATTGACCGCAACGGCCACATTGGTCAGGAAAGGGGGGAAACCGAATCGAAAACTCTGCCACAGGGTGGAAAACATACTGCCGTCAGGACGGGAAAAATGGATCTCGCTTCTTTTTCTGCTGAAATAGAGGATCCCGATGATGAATACTACAATATTTGCGATCAGGTTGGCACAGGCACTGCCGACCATCCCGAGTCCCATGCGGACAATGAACAGCCAATCGAAGAAAAAGTTGCATAAAGAATTGATCAGTGTGATGTAAAGCGACATTTTGGAATTTCCCGCCGGAATATAAAAACGGGAGAAGATATTGTTGACCAGAACCAGCGGAATATACCATACGCCAATGGAGAGAAAAGCTTTAATATAAGGGAAAAGGACATCTGTTCCGCCCAGAAAAGTAATGAGCGGATCCATAAAAATACTGCCTAAAATGGAGAAAACACAGCCAAAAAGTACTGCCATGATGATCACAGCAGTGAAGTTTTTATTCGCTTCCTCACTCTTTCCCTCCCCCATTTTTGTAGAGCAGAGAACGGATGCTCCGTTGAAAAGTTCGGACATGGCGATAAATATCATAAAGATCGGCCAGGCAATACTGAAAGCTGCCAGTGCATTGGTCCCGACATAGCGGGACAGGAACAGCCCGTCATCCAGTGTCGAAAGCAGTGACATGGAAAACTGCGCCAGCACCGGCGGTGCGGCGAACAGGATCAGTTCTTTGGTTGTATAAATTTTCCCGATAGTGTTGACTTTTTCCATGATTTTCCGGTGTCAGGTCGTGGAGATGCGCCCGGTACTGCGGTCAAAACATCAGTTTTCTTTGTGACGGTGTATTTTCTGCAATAATCTTACCGTTTTTATATGAGCTCAGCACGACCGAATCTCTTGTTAGAGCCTCGTAATAATTCTCAGCGTCAAGTATAATAAAGCTTGCCGGTTTGTTCACTTCGATTCCATAGCGCTCGGTTATATGTAATGTTTTCGCTGCATTATGTGAAATCAGTTTATAGGAATCCATGATTTCTTCATATCCCATCATCTGGCAGACATGAAGTCCGAGAAAAACAACATCCCGCAGGCTGCCATTGCCCATCGGGTACCAGGGATCATATATATCATCGTGTCCGAATGAAACATTGATCCCTTCGGCGAGCAATTCTTTGACCCTTGTTATTCCCCTTCTTTTCGGATAATTATCAATGCGGCCCTGCAGATGAGTGTTTACCAACGGATTTGAAACGAAATTGATCCTGCTCTTTTTCAGCAGTCTCATCAGCCGAAGGACATATGCATTGTTGTAGGAATGCATGGCGGTCGTGTGGCTTGCCGTGACCTTATCAAACAATCCCAGTTCCAGTGCTCTGGCGGCTGCGGTTTCCAATCCTCTTGAAGCTTCATCGTCGATCTCATCGCAATGAATATCGACCAGTTTGCCGTGTTCTGCAGCAAGGTTCAGGGCAAAATCGAGACTTTCCACACTGTATTCTCTTGTGTATTCAATGTGGGGAATTGCTCCAACCGCATCTGCTCCCATCATAACAGCTTCAGTCAGCAGCTGCTTTCCATTGGGAAACGATAATATCCCGTCCTGAGGAAATGCCACGATTTGAATTTCCATGATGTCTTTGAGGGTACCACGGAGTTTGAGCATTGTTTTCAGAGCCATAAGTGATGGATCCGTAATATCTATATGCGTACGTATAAACTGGATGCCATTGGCAGCATACATGCGTACGACTTTGTTTACTCTTTCCGTGATGTCTTCTTCACTCAGTTTTTCTTTTCTTTTGCTCCAGCATTCGATTCCTTCGAACAAGGTCCCTGACTGATTCCATACCGGGTCGCCGGCTGTGAGACAGGTATCCAGATGAACATGTGATTCAATAAAAGGCGGCAGTACCAGTTTGTGCTGAAGATCGATGATCTGCTCTTCATTTTTTGATTCCAGTGAGCCGATCTCCTGTATGATGCCGTTTTCGACGCGTATATCCTGAGGAGTCTCTGAGTTTTCGATCAGTGCATTTTTGAATAACATATTCCGGATCCCTTCTTCCAAAAATCTCAGAGCATATTATACACGTTTTTTATCTCTTCCTGTTCTGTATGATACGGTCCGGAGGATGCAGATCACGCGTTTTGAGCTATGACAGGCTTCCTGTGTACCGACTGAGTTTTGAAAAGGCAAAAGATGGAATAAATAATCATAATTTTTTATTCTTCCTGTATAATATTTCCGGGAAACAAAGAATCATGAAGAGCCGGAACAGGTATGGTGGGAATCATTATTTCAGCGTTTCTGTGAAGGTGAAACGGTTTTTCGTATAGAAAAGGGGCAGATGCACAATGAAAAGATTATTTCTGATTGTTATTTGTTTGATGCTGCTTTCCGGATGCAGCAGTGATAAAAAAACGGCGGTGGAGGGAGATCCTGCTGTGAAAGGTTCATACACAAAGATCTCACAGGATGAAGCGAAGAAGATGATGGAGAAGGATGATGGACATGTGATCGTAGATGTCCGCCGGACGGATGAATATGCTTCCGGTCACATTCCGGGAGCGATCCTGATCCCGAATGAAAGCATTGGTGCGGAAAAACCCGCTGAGCTGAAGGATGTGGATCAGATCATCCTCGTGTACTGCCGCTCCGGGAACCGCAGTGCGCAGGCAGCTAAAAAGCTCGCGGATACGGGGTATACAAATGTCTATGATTTTGGAGGCATCATGACCTGGACCGGTGAAATCGAGAAATAAGGATCTAATCAGTTCGACTGAAATCACTGTATTAGATTTTTATTCGTACAGATCCTTCAGCGTTTTTCCGGAAAAAAAGGTTCGGGTGATTTCATCAAATTCTTTCCACATCGGGAGCGTTTTACAGATGGATTCCCGTTTGCAGGGTTTCGCTCCGCATTCCAAGCAGGCTACAGGTGCAGTTGTGCCTTCCATTTGTTCCAGGATTTCAAGAACAGTGTATTCTTCCGGAGGCTTGCAGAGAAGATAGCCTCCGCCTTTACCGCTGATTCCTTTCACGAGTCCGCCGGTGACCAGTTCCTTCATGATGATTTCCAGATATTTTTTCGAGATATCCTGTCGTTCGGCGATCTCTTTGAGCGGAACAGGTTTGTCACAGTCGTGTTCCGCAAGATCGATCATTACCCGCAGTGCGTAGCGTCCTTTTGTTGAGATCATCGTTTTTATCCTGTTATAAGAGCTCACTTTTCAATCCGGAGGGCATGCTTCGCAAGGCGCGGGATCGAAAGTTTGTGTGTTTGCGAAAGCCGCAGCCCGCGCCTGATTTTCGGGGGCCTGCGGCCCCCATACCCCCGCTGTGTCTTAGGGCTCTTTTTCTGACTCACCCGCAAAAAGCGGTGGTTATTTTTTCCTGATATAATTTTATCAAATGATAATGAAAAATATGAATTTTCATAAAACCTATTGACAAAGTAGGCGAATGGTATTATTATACTGCCTATCAGTCATTGAACAGGAGGAACAAAAAATGAACAGCATGAAACGATCCGAAATGAAGATGTGGTGTAAGGTTATGGAAATGTGCTGTATGTGTATGTGCCGCCGGGAGGTTTCGGATTGATTTTCGTATTGGATTGGTTCGGATCCCGGCAGAAGCAAAAGTCTGCCGGGATTTTTTTGTAAGAGAAATTGTATAATGATATAATTGTTGGCTTGGAGAATGGATGCTCTCCGCAGAAATGAAAAATATTTTGATCAGAGACCTTCGGGCAGTGATCAGTTGAAGTTGGATGGAAAGAAGGAATATTATGTCTAATATTTATAAAGGTACGTTGGGTTTGATCGGCAATACGCCGTTAGTTGAAACAGTAAATCTGGAAAAAGAACTGGGTCTGGATGCGGTTCTTTTGGTAAAGCTTGAATATTTTAATCCTGCGGGTTCTGTCAAGGACCGCATTGCAAAGGCAATGATCGAAGATGCGGAAGAAAAGGGTCTGCTCAAAGAAGGCTCTGTCATCATTGAACCGACCTCCGGAAATACCGGGATCGGCCTGGCAGCAATCGCTGCCGCCAAGGGGTACCGCATTATCCTGACCATGCCGGAGACCATGAGTGTGGAACGCCGCAATATTTTAAAGGCTTACGGTGCGGAGATCGTTCTTACCGACGGAGCTAAAGGGATGAAGGGAGCTATCGCCAAAGCCGATGAACTGGCATCTGAGATCCCGAACAGCTTTATCCCCGGTCAGTTTGTCAATCCTGCCAATCCGGCGATTCACAAGGCTACGACCGGTCCGGAAATCTGGAAGGATACGGATGGCGCAGTCGATATCTTTATCGCGGGTGTCGGTACAGGCGGTACGGTTACGGGAACCGGTGAATATCTGAAAGAGCAGAATCCGGCAGTTAAGGTTGTGGCAGTCGAACCGGCGAGCTCTCCTGTGCTTTCAGAGGGAAAAGCCGGTGCGCACAAGATCCAGGGTATCGGTGCCGGATTTGTGCCGGATGTGCTGAATACCAGTGTTTATGATGAGATCTTCCCGGTAGTGAATGAGGATGCTTTTGCCGCCGCGAAGCTGCTGGCAAAGAAGGAAGGCATCTCAGTCGGTATCTCCTCCGGCGCAGCTTTGCACGCAGCAATCGAAATTGCCAGACGTCCGGAGAACAAAGGTAAAACGATCGTTGCTCTTCTTCCCGATAGCGGCGACCGCTACTATTCTACCGCCCTGTTTACGGAGTAAAGGAAACGCATATAACGGGTGCATCCGTTCAGAACAGGCTCTGGCAGCACTCCCTTCGTACAGGCTTCGCCGCAGCAAAGAGTGCTTCGTTCTGAATAGAGACTGACGGGTAAAAATACACGGGATCAGTTGCCACACAGACGGATAGTCTGCGAAGGGAGCTGCTCCCGTATTTTATTTTGAAGGGAAATCAGATGGAGCCGGATTTTTGCGGGTTTACAAAATTCATTTTCCTGTGAGGGTCGGTTTATTGCGATAAACATGAAAAAAAATAGTTAAAAAAGCACTTGAAAATCATGTTAAAATTGTTAAATCATAAAATCATATTCTACCTTCGGGTATATTGATTGAAAATTGGTGTTTCGTTTTTTTAATTTGTCTGTTTACAGATCATTCGTTTTCAAAAAAGCTAATTTGAGAAAGTGAGGAAAACTGATTATGAAAAGGCAGATTATTTTTTTCATTCTTTTACCGCTCCTTTTCGCATTTGTGTTGTCTGCTTTTGCAGATCAGGAGCCGGTCAGTTCTGTCGGTGACGGCAGCGATCAACAGTCAGAAGCGACAGAAAATCCATCCTCTTCGTCGTCAGCAGCCGGCCCATTCGGCTCTTCGATAATGGAGCATAGTGTCAAAGAAAAGACCACAGCTGAAACTTCAGCTCCTGCCAGAAGTTCATCTGAAGAGGAACCGATTTATTCAAATTTCAACAGTGACCCTGTGAGCAGCCATCCGGATCATTATCGGGTCCTGAGTCTCAATGATGACTCGGAACCAGTCCTGATCCAGCGGATACGGACCCATCATTGGAATAATGGCAAGGGTGCCCAGCCGGGAACGATCAGCGTACATGAGGACGATGTGAAAATCGGCACCTGGCAGGCTGTTGGCAGAAGTGCTTTTGGTGTACCGAATGTTTATTGGGATGTATTGGTCGATCTTATCATGTATCCCGGACATGAATATTTTATTTCGGTTTCCGATGTTGATAGTATGAGCTATAACGAAGCTTCCGGCGGATGCGGTATGTTTGAGCTTTATGGCCTTGATCCTGCGCCTGAAGGTTATGTTCCCTCGACAGCAAATCCGGTCCCTTCACAGTCTTCAAGTACAGCCCCGAATCTCAGCGGGTCTGCCCTCCCGGCGTCTGCAGGTGTTGGCTATACCTTCAAAATGGGACGATATGAGCAGGATGGCAATACAAACAACGGCCCTGAAGCAATAGAATGGCGGGTCCTGGCGGTGCAGAATGACCGGGCACTGGTGACCAGTACGAATCAGCTCGAGAAAATTAATTGGATCGATATGAATTCTCAATCAAGCTGGGAAACAAGCAAGATGCGGGGCTGGCTGAACGGAGAATTCTATGAAACGTCTTTCACTGAATTGGAGAGACGAAATATTCTTTTGGTAACAAATGAGACATCTGCAAATCCGGAGACCGGAGCTAAAGCGGAAAACCCGACACAGGATTTTATCTTCCTGCTGAGCATTGACGAAGCAGAAAACTATTTCCGGAACGATAAAGATCGTATTTGTCCCATGTCGCAATATATTATAGACAAAATAACGGAAGCTTATGGAAGATATATGCCGCAGATAAATTTAGCATGGCTGCTGCGTTCACCCGGTGTTGATAAAGGTCTCAGAGCTCTGGTATTGAATACAAAGGGTGAAATCGATTACCGCGGTACTCCCTGCGGAATTGGATGTGATACAGCCTTTTTTGGGATGCGGCCGGCTTTTTGGATGAAGATCGATAAGCCTTCCTGCCTGAGTGTAAAATATATCGGCGGTAATTGCCTGGCTAAGGTCCCGACGGACAATAAATGTTATAAAAAGGGCGATAAGGTGACGGTGCTTTTTGAACCTGTGGAGTATGTTCAGGGGCTTATCTTTAATGGCTGGGACCGGGACGGTGACGGTGTCGCGGATCACGGCTATTATTACAACAGCTTTACGATGCCTGATCGCGATGTGGAGCTGTACGCGATTTGTTATCAGGAGTATCAGGATCATTATAATAATCAGTATTTCGGCGTGACGATTGACGAGGTTGATCCGGTTTATCAAAACCAGCAGCAATACTACAATCCATATCATGATCCAACTCTGAATAATGATATTTATGATCCCAATACAGGCTGGTGGTTTGATCCCGGCTCCTATTATGAATACTATTACGACGGAGATGGTTAGTGCGGCAGCAGGATGCTTATTCAAGGTTCAGTTATGCGCCGGAAAGAGCAGTTTACCTGTTTTTATAAGTTTCAGGAGTTTTATATGAAAAAGAGTTTGGTTATTTTTGCTTTGGCTCTGCTTATCAGTGCCTTCTTTGCGTTCATCTGTACAGCGTAGGATGTTCTCACCGGTGAATATGAACTGGTCTCAATGTCTTATGATGGTACGGAAATGGATCCCGGATCGGTTGGTGTGAGCGCGTCTCTTTTGCTGAAAGAGGACGGAACCGGCATGATGATCATGAATGGCGGAGAAAATGAACTGCCGAAATGGACTGCAGGGGAAGGTTCTCTCACGATCTATAATTCCAACGGAGATCCGCTGGAGTGTGTTTATACGGATGGAATCGTTTCATTGGAAATGGGGGATAATTATTTCTGGTATTTTTATCATGAGTCTGTCAATCCCAATGCAGGTAAGGAAGCTTCTCTGATAAGTAAGGTGTTTGAGAAAATCGATGCAGATGAAGGAGCTCACCTGAGCTACGAATTCCATTCGGATTTCATGGATTCCACTACAATTATTGATGCACATGCAAAAGGAGAGTCATATTTCTCTCTTAAAACCGTGAAAGCTTACGGTTCGGAGAGTACAGATGCTTCCTGCTATTATGAAGGTTCGGTTTATTTGCTTGATCCGGCCAAAAAGACAGGAAAGTCAGTAATGTCCGTTTCACTGGAAATGCTCGGAAATAATGTCCTGATGCTGGACGATTTATATCAGACCATGTATCTCAATGTAAAACGGAAAGATTTCACTGTGGAGGAACGGGAGCTTGACGGGGAGAAGTTCACTGCGGAGGTATTCCCTGCTTCTTTAGCCTCTTCAGGCATTGCATTTTATTTCGATGCCGAAGAAAATCTGATCCATGCTCTGGAAGACGCGCCGGAAGCCATGCCATCCATGGGGGAAACCTTCTACACGATACACAGCTTTGATAAGTCAGTGGATGGATCCCTCTTAGATATTTCAGGCTATACTATCGAATAAATTTTTTCCGATAACGATATATCAGACTAATCGTAAAACCGGATAGGCATCTAATACTATCCGGTTTTTTTTGAGATCGAGCGCGGTGATCGTCAGCATTTTGTTCCTGTCAATGCCGAAAGTTACCTCGAAACAGGGGCTGCCCTTAATTGCTGTTCCGGGTTCGGTATTTAAAAACAGCGGATTGCGTTCGTTCATCCAGAAACGCTGTTCATTCTGATATTCTGATTCAGTCAGCGGCATGATGTGAACCGCTCCGTCTGAATCGAAGAAGATCTCGTTCTGCGTGACAGGACGTACGGATGTTTCCTGCAGTTCATATATTGCGATGCCAAAATGCTCCTGGCCGTTAAAAGAGGCCTTCAGTTTCATCACGGGACCGGTCTGTTTTGACGGATATTCTGTCCCTTTGGGGATGATCGTCCTGAAAGCATATTCACCGCTGGAGGAATCGACATAACGGATGGCATAGGAATGCTGAATAAAGTCATATATGTGCATACCGCCGGCAATCACTGCGGCACCTCTTGCTACAGCACCCAGCGGTTCTCCAGCGACCAGTTTCTCCGGAGAAAAGCGCTGTGTCAGATATTCCCGTATCAATGGGTTCAGGCTTGATCCTCCTACCGGCACCACCGCCGTCAGGTCTTCTCTGCGGAGACCGTGATCTTCAGCACTGCGGAGTGTCTCCTCCAAAATCATATTCAGTGTTTCATAAAGTCCGTTTTCATGGAATATTCTGTCCAGATCTGACCTTGTCATCAGAAAAGAGCGGGTGCGGAAAAAATCAAAAACCACACTTTCATTTTCGCTCAGCTCTTTTTTTACTGTTTCGCAATATCGAAGGAGTTCTGCCGAGTTGTGATGCACCTGCGGATCGTTTTCACAAATCTCCAGACGTTTTAGTGCGGCTTCGTAGATCCATCGGTCAATCGTCATACCTCCGAGGGTACATCCGGCTTTCCCGAGTACAGAACAGCATCGGCCCTGTTTTGTTCCCTCTTCTGAAACCGTGACACAGACTGCCTGAAGCGTACTGCCGCCAAAATCGATAACCAAAAGGGTGTCTCCCGGATGCAGGCTCAGTCCGTAACCGGCAGCTGCTGCGCTGGCCTCATCGATCAGGCGCAGGTGAATATCTTCAAACCGCTTCATGTCATCGAGCAGCCAGTCACTGTAATGCTCAAATGATTCCACCGGGATGGAAAGGATCAATTCATCAGGACGTTCACTGCTCTCGGAAAACACTGCAGCCGTCAATGTGTGCAGAAAATCTTCAGCTGCCTGCCGGGCATCGATCCGCCGCTCTCCGACGCGCAGGGAGTATGGACTGCGCAGCCCGATATAGCGCTTCATCCATCGGAATTCCCTGCTTTCCGGAGAAGCCTTTTTTTCAATTTGGGAACCGATGAAAAATCGGCCATCGTTTTCATAGGCAATCAGGGACGGGATAAGAAAGGTGCCCGGCGGGGAAAATTCGGATATAGTCAGTGCATCAGCTTTTTGACGCTGTTCGTCCCAGACAGCGATCACTGTGGTGCAGTTGCCGAAATCGACAGAAGCCTTATTCGCCATATACGGGAAGATCGTTCAGCAGGCGCCAGACCCGGTCCAGTGCTTTTAACGCGGAGAGGTTCCGGACTGTCCAGCCGTATTGTGTCAGATCCTCATTTGCAAAATTGCAGAGGCTGATGTTGTTTGCCGTCGGGTGCACATCGCCCTGACGCAATCCGTTATTCGGGAGCGCACTCATCGGTCTCCAGAGGTTCCAAAAGGGTACGTGGTATTCATTGGCGATTCGAGCCGCTGCTTCATTGAAGGAGCCATCGCCTTCGAGGTCATCTGCTTTAGAGTACAGAATGGGGACGATCTTGCGTGAAAGTGTTTTTTCGACCAGTGACCGCAGATGTTCTTCGTATCTGTCAAGACCAAGCAGTGCATCGTTGGTGCCGAATCCAATGAAGGCGATCGAAGGAGTAAACAAGCGGTATTCACAGCTCAAAGCGGATTCATAAGGCCAGCAGATATCATCCTCGTACCAGTGATAGACGTCCATGTCATATGCAGTGGCGCCGTTGCGTGCAGCGCGGGAGTTACGTGAAAAGGACCATTGAAAATTGTCAATGGCTTCCTGAAGAAATGCGTAAGGGCCAAGTACATACCCGGTATCGATTCCGGAGTCAAAACATCCCATGAAGGAAGGCATCATGGTATTGCTGTCACCGACCTTGCTGAAGCGTTTGGGGTTATTTCCCTCGGACAACCCTTCAAAGTAAATGGCTTTAATTTCGGGAGCAATGGCATCCGGAAGTTCCGGCCAGTTCTGCCAATCCTGCGGGGCAAGTTGTGAAATCACGGTTGGCTCCGGTGACGGCTCTTCTGTCGGCGGCAGCGGGAGCGGTGTTTCTGTAGGTTCCGGTGTTTCGGTTGGTATCGGTGTATCGGTCGGGACGGCGGCTAATGTTTCCTCTGCGATCTCTGTCATTCTCAAATGTATCTCTTTACGGCTTTTCTGATTCAGAAAAAAGCAGCATACAGCTGCTGCCAGGAGAAACACTCCGATTATGATCAAAATCCGCTTTCCCATCGAAATACCTTTTGCTGTGAGTTTTTGGCAGAATTACCCCGGTTTGCTGATAAAACTGCTAATGTGTCATCCAGATCAATTCCACAAGAAGCCCGACGATCAGCCCGAAAAGGGCGCCTGCATAAACCTGACGCGGTGTATGGCCGATCACTTCTTTCAGCGTTTCCTCTGAGGGAGGCTGCCCGCGGAAAAGCTCCCGCAGAATCTGGTTAATTCGCTGCGCGTGCAGTCCTGACTGCCAGCGTACATTTGCGGCATCATAAAGCACGATGATCCCGAATACAGCTGCCACTGCGAAGACTTCGCTGTCAAACCCGGCGCGCATTCCGGTCACCAGTGCCAGAGAACAGACGAAAGCAGAGTGTGAACTCGGCATTCCGCCTGAGCTGAACATCTGCACCGGATCCCACTCTTTGTACATCCAGTAATGTATGAAGGGCTTGATCACCTGAGCCAGTACCATGGCGATCAGTGCTGCCACAAGGGCATGGTTTTGAAATATTGATCCCATTGTCAGTCCTGCTCCGTCTGCCGCAGGTCTTTGAGTTTCAGTTCTGCTTCTTCAAGCGTTCTGCGGCATTGTTCGACGGTTTTCTTCCCTTCTTCAAAAGCCTTCAGAGCAGCTTCCAGGTCCAGGCTTTCTTTCTCCATTTTATTGACGATTTCATCCAGCTTTTTGTAAGTGGATTCAAAGGTTTCTTTGTTTTCTGTTTCTTCGTTCATATTTCATTCCTGTTTTTTTTATTACAGCGGTGTGTCCGGCAGATCCGCCGCCATGGCCGCTTTCCGCAACGCATGATCTGATCCGCTGTATTTACTAAAGATTATTCGACGACTGCCGTTTTTTCTCCGTCAACAAACCGGATGCTGATCCGTTCTCCTTCCGAAAGATCATTTGCGGAGGTGATGATTTTATCTTCGCGGCGGACAAAGGCGTAACCCCGTTTCATAATATTTTCGGGATTGAGTGCCAGCAAACGTTTTTCCAGATTGTCCAACGCATTGTTTTTCATCCGAAAATAATTCTGCTGCAGCACATTTAAGCGGGCGATCAGTTGATCCAGTGCGCGTTTTTCGTTTTGTATCATATTTTCCGGTGACCTGGTGAGGAGCCTTTTTTCAAGGATGTCCAGAGCCTGCCACTGCTGCTGCAGTGTGCTGTCCATTGCCCAATCCAGCCGCTGATCCAGCTGCCGCAGTTCAGACAGTACGTCTTCGCGTGAAGGTACAGCCCTCACGGCAGCACCGGTAGGCGTGGGGGCGCGAACATCAGAGGCATAATCCACCAGCGTGAAGTCTACTTCATGGCCGACACCGGTGATGAGTGGAACCGGCGAGGCTGCTACAGTCCGTACCAGGGCCTCATCGTTGAAGCACCACAGGTCTTCAGCAGATCCGCCGCCGCGGGCGAGGATAATGACATCCGGTTTCATCTCGTAAAGACGCAGGAGCGATGAAATGATCTCCGGTGGAGCACCGTCTCCCTGCACTGAAGCGGGGGAGAGCCATACCTCCGCGAGCGGCCAGCGGCCCCGCAGGGTGTTCAGAATATCCTGCAATGCTGCGCCCGAAGGAGATGTCACAATGCCGATGGTGCGGGGGATCCGTGGAAGCGGACGTTTCCGTTCATCGTCAAAAAGTCCCTCCGCAGCCAGTTTTTTTCGCAGCATTTCGAGTTCTTCGTATATGTTTCCACGGCCTTTCGGACGGACAGCGTCAATCGTCAGCTGGTAGTATCCCCCTCGTTCATATACGCTTAGATAGCCATGGGCTTCAATGGCATTGCCCTGGGTGAGCAATCCCCGGATCTTCGTGTTCAGGTTGCTGCGCCATACAACTGCTTTCATTTCAGAGCTGTTATCTTTCAGCGTGAAGTAGCAGTGCCCGGAGGTCGGGACAGAGACTTTCGAGACCTCTCCTGCGACCCAGCAATCCTGAAAGTCCGGTATGGAACGCACCATACCCGCAACAAGACTGTTAATATCGCTGACAGTAAAAATTTTTTCCTGATTATCGAATAGACTAAATTGTTCCATTGAAGATTTCTGCTTTGTACCTGTTTGAGATGCGGTCTGAATACATTGTCGATCTGCAGTTTTATAACAGTGTCAGACTTTGTCCATGTACTTATAGAAAGTTTTGTTTGTAATAAGCAACAGCCAGCTCATCGCAGCGGTTGTTATACGGATTGTCAGCATGACCTTTGACCCATATCATTTCGACCTGATGGACCTGCAGAAGCTCATCCAGTTTTTTCAGCAGGTCGACGTTTTTCGCCGGTTCGGATTTGTTCCTCATCCAGCCGCTGCGTTTCCATTTCTGCATCCATCCCTGCATGACCATGTTTACAACATATTGTGAGTCGGAATAGAGTTTTACTGTGCAGGGACGATTGAGTGCTTTCAGCCCCATGATCACAGCCATCAGTTCCATGCGGTTGTTTGTTGTGCTGGGTTCACCGCCGGAGATTTCCTTCTCATATTTCCCGGATTGCAGAATTACCCCGTATCCTCCCGGTCCGGGGTTCCCACTGCAGGCTCCGTCTGTATAAATCGTTACTTCATTCATTGTTTCTCTGCTTCTGTTCCCTGCGATAGGGTAGAATTAACCAACATGGTTCTATTCTATCATTTTTGAGAAGGGTGGAAGCTGAAAGGTGAAGGATATGAATAAAAGAATATATCAAATGTTGGAAACCCTCCTTTTACTCTTCTGTTCTGTGCAGTGCGGGCGGGCAGTATATGAGCGGTATGCGGAATTTCTGCAGAAGGGAAACATTGTTCCTTCTTTTCTTGTCATATGCGCGATCCTGGTATGCGGAACGCTTTTTGTCCTGATCCTGATCTGGAAACCGGACTGGCTGGCGCCTTTTGCCCGGCTGAAAGGGCACTCCGTATTTCTGAGCCGGGTCACAGCGCTTCTGCTTTGTCTTGTGCCCGGTTACTTTTATAACTTTATCCATTCCAGTGAACCTTATCAGGGTTTATGGATCCGCATATTCCTATCCGGTTTTCTTGTGATCCTGGCTTCGTGGACTTTTGAGAAGGATAACGGTATCAGTTATGAAAGTCTGCTGATCTGTTCTTTGACCTTCAGCGCTTCCTTTGTGCTGTTCACGCAATTCCATGATATTACTTCTTATCCTTTCAGTATCGGCTGGTCGGAAGGAAACCGTATGTGGGATTATTCGGTCCTTTTTGGCAGAAATCGCTACAATTATCCTCAGGATCAGGTCATTCCCGCATATATTGATATCGGCCGTCAAAGTCTTTGGGGACTGATCTACCTTTTCCCGGGTACTGATATTGTTACGGCAAGAGTCTGGAATGACATCCTCTTTACGATCCCCTGCGCATTGCTGGGTTTCGCCCTGATGAGAAAGAGTGCAAATTGTAAAGGCATACGTCTGCTGGCTTACAGTTTGTGGGCGATGCTGTTCCTGATGCAGGGGCCAATCTATACACCGCTGACACTCGCGGCGATCCTTGTTGCCATCGGCAGCCGACTGCCTTTGTTTTTCAACTGCATTCTGGTTGCCGCTGCCGGATTTTATGCCGTTATGTCCCGTTCGACCTGGATCGCGGCTCCTTCCGCTTATGCGGTTTTTCTGATTTTTCTGGATGATAAGGCTGTCCGGAACGATCACGAAAAGAAGGTACGCTGGTGGAAAGCCGCTGCGGTCGGGCTTTCCGGATTACTTGGCGCGTTTATATACATGAAACGGGATATTTTTGCATCGCTGCTGCATATCGGCAGCAGACAGCCTGTCGTGGAAACGGCTGTTTCTTCAGCCGCGGCGGAAGCGATGGAGGCTGTACCGCAAATCTTTACACCTGCCTGGTTTCAGTATTACCTGGGCCGTCAGGCCTTGCTTTTCGACCGGCTCTGGCCGAACGAGACTTACAAATACGGGATCATTCCCGGATTGGCGCTTGCAGTGCTGCCGCTGATCATCCTGATCCTCATCTGGGCGAAGGAGCGGCGATGGAGGCTGGACGGCTGGCAGAAGCTGCTGCTTTTTGCAGGCAGCGCGATTTTCCTTGCGGCCGGACTGCTTTTTTCTGTGAAGATCGGCGGCGGGTCAAATCTGCACAATATGGATATGTTCCTGATTTTGCTTTTGATCATCAGCACTCTGGCGTGGAAAGCCGGTATGGGAGCCTGGATCTTCGAAAAGATCCGCCTGGACAGTTCCGTTTGTTTCCTGATATTGCTTGCTGTCCTTATTCCCGGCTGGGATAGCTTGTCTTCAGCCGTTCCGCGCATTTATCCAAGACAGGAGACGACTGTTGACGCTGTTGAAAAAATCCGGGAAGTGATCGATGCCCATGCTGAGGATGATATCCTTTTTATTGATCAGCGGCAGCTGCTGACCTTTGGTACGGTGCAGAAGATACCTCTTATTGCGGACTACGAGAAAAAATGGATGATGGATGAGGCCATGTCCAATGATGCGGCATATTTTGAGCCATATTTCCGGGATCTGAAGGCGCACCGTTTTGCTGCGATCATCAGCGAACCGCTTCATATCAAGTTCCAGGGCAGCGGCGGAGATTTCAGTGAAGAAAATGACCTTTTCGTGACGTATGTATCTGTCCCGACGCTGTGTTACTATGAGCCTTACGAGACATTCCCTGAGCAGGGAGTGGAAATTTTGATCCCGCGGGAAAGTGTTCTTGAACAGGAAGGTATTGTCTGTCCGTAATTGGCTTGTTTTTTGCACTGAAAGATAGAAAAGCAACGGGCTGTTTTTTTGTTGGATGACAATGGAAAAGGAGCCGGTTTAGATAACCGAAGAGGGTATTTAATCATGAAGATCGTTGTATTATCAGGCGGAATTTCACCGGAACGGGATGTTTCTCTTTCTTCCGGCTGTATGATTGCAAATGCTTTGGCGGAAAAGGGACATTCGGTTGTGATGGTGGATTCCTTTTTGGGAATTGAGGAACCGGATGAAGGGCTTGACAGCCTTTTTAAAAAGCTGCCGGAGTATCAGCCAAAAACTCTTGGAGTACCAACAGAACCACCTGACCTGCAAAAGGTATGGAGTGAGCGGAAACCGGACACAGGATGTAATTTTGGACAGAATGTGCTTGAAATCTGCCGGCTGGCGGATGTGGTTTTCATTGCTCTCCATGGAGAGGGCGGAGAAGACGGTCAGGTTCAGGCAACCTTTGACCAGTTGAACATCCGCTATACCGGTTCAGGCTTTTACGGCTGTGTCAAAGCTATGAACAAGGATGTAGCCAAACATCTGATGAAAGCCAGCCGTATCCCGACTGCTCACTGGGAACACATGATCTACCCGGAAAATGCCAATTGGGACCGTATCCGGGCACTCGGGTATCCTCAGTTTGTCAAACCGACCTGCGGCGGATCTTCCATCGCTACTTTCAAATGCGAAAATGAAGAGGAAGTAAAAGCCGCTCTTGAAGAGGCTTCAAAGATCTCTGAGGATCTGATGTGTGAAGCTTATTTCGGGGGGCGAGAGTTTGACGTCGGTATACTGGACGGAAAAGCGCTGGAACCGATTGAGATCATCCCTGTTTCCGGTTGGTTTGATTATGAGAAGAAGTATCAGCCCGGATTGACCGCTGAGGTCTGTCCTGCGGATATTCCGGCAGAATTTGCTGAAATTTTGAAGGATGCCGCTCTGCGTATCCACAAATGTCTTGGACTTGGCTTCTATTCCCGTATCGATTTCAAGATGGAGAGCGATGGCAGTTTTACCTGCCTTGAGGCCAATACGCTGCCCGGTATGACACCCGGAAGTCTGTTCCCAAAGGAAGCAAAACAGGCCGGGATCGATTATGCGGATCTGTGCGATATGATCGTAAAAGCCGCTTTTGTATAGACTGGAATTAATAATTACTGGAGCTGATTATGATAGATTTTGACAACAGACCCTGGGGACGGTGGGAAGAATATGTTTTTGAAC
The DNA here is from genome assembly GCA_902774215.1 of uncultured Chloroflexota bacterium. Classification (GTDB taxonomy): domain Bacteria; phylum Chloroflexota; class Anaerolineae; order Anaerolineales; family Anaerolineaceae; genus Flexilinea. The sequence continues at coordinate 12,633 of CACYHU010000024.1, read as the reverse complement.
CGACTTACCGTGTTAAACGCATCATCGTTTTCCCCGGCAAACGGCTCAGTCTTCAGCGGCACAAGCTCCGTGCGGAGACCTGGGTGATCGTTGAGGGAAGCGGTATTATGACGCTTGGTGAAGAGTGTTTTGCAATCAAAAAAGGTGATGTGCTGAATATTCCGAAGTATACCATTCACCGAATTGAAAACAACACCGAATCCGAACCGCTCGTTTTTATCGAGACACAAATGGGTATTTGTCCGGAAGACGATATCGAACGGTTGGAAGATGATTTTGGACGAGCCTGAATTCTGAAAATGATAACACCCGGGGCTTGCGGTCATGCCGCTAAAAATGCGGCATAATAACAAGTCCCGGGTGTTTTTTATGTATTCCGGGCAGTGCTAACGACGGGAATGGGTGCGCTTCTTGATCCGGTACATCAATTCATCCGCCTTTGATATCAATTGGAGAAATTCCTCCTGATTTTCCGGTGTCCCTTTGGCTTTCCCGATGCATAACGTAATGTTGACTCTGCGCCGTTTGTTGTACCAATTGAAGGTGTAAAGTTCGCCTTCATATTGAAACTCGTCTGATGACTCACAGATAACCAGAAATTCATCCCCGCCGTAACGGTAGATTTTCCCGTTGGGAAACAGTTTTGTCAGTTCGTCACAGGTCTTTTTCAGAACTGAATCTCCGGTGGCATGACCGTATTTATCATTGAAGAATTTGAAATCGTTGATATCGATCATATAGGCTGTTATATCCCGCCCGACCATATTTTTTTCATCTTCTTCAAGAGCGAAACGGTTCCAGACACCGGTCAGTGCGTCATGATGGCTGATCTCCTCATACATTTTCGTTCTTTTTTCCAGTTGGATCGATTCTGCTGCAAGATTTTTCTGGTGATGAAACATTGTGATCATGCCGATTATGGAAAGGAACATCATTGCAGAAAAGTTCAGCAACTGGATCCCGGATGCTCCGTCAAATGCATACAGTACGGAAAACAGCCCCAGATAGGCTCCGCCCATCAGGATGATGCTTTCCCATGGCAGGAACATAAAAACGTCCGGTGCTGCAGATCCTCTTTGCGTGACAAATATCTGGAAAGGATCGATCCGAAAATGCAGATCACTATACAGAATGCCACCAGCTTCAAACTGATGATATTGCTGTCCTTAAAGCTGGTTCTCAGTGATGAGTAAACATAAATAAGCATCGACAGCGTCTCAAAAGTAAGGATCGCGATCGAGATCCGGTAGAGATTTGACATTGAATCTCTGTCGAGGTGTTTTTGAACTTCCGGGTCAATTTCCGGAAAGAGATAGTTTTTGATTTTGTAAATTATGTCCATATTGACTCTTTGTTATCAGTGTTTTGTGTATATTCCTCTGTTTTCTTTACGTGAAATCTTATCGAATTATAATGTATTGCACTTAATTTGTTTGATGTAACATGACAATTATCAGTTTTCCTATCCGATTGACAAAAATCGGATTTGATGGTTTTATATAGACAACTGAATATTGCAATTAAAGGATAGAGGCTCGGTTGTCAAGAGTAGCCCCGGTGAAAGGCATCGCAAAGCCGTTGCCGGGTGTGAAAGGGGCCGCCGACGAAGGGAGGAAGCTGCGAACCTTCCCTGGGCAAACGGATAAGATCCGTTTGACTGTCGCAGTTGCGGAGAGCTATGAATTAATTGTTGGGTTTTTCCGAAAGGTTGAATTCAGACGATTTCCCGGCCGATGCAATTGTATCGGCCGGGTTCTTTAATCCCGAATTGCAGTAGAAGTATATTTCATTCTTAGGAGTTACCTCATGAAAACCACTTCTATTTTTCGCGGTGCAGCCACCGCCCTTGTCACTCCCCTGACCGCTTCCGGCGTCGATTATGAAGCCTTTGGCCGGTTGATCGACTGGCAGATCGAAAGCGGCATCAATGCCCTCGTTATTGCCGGAACGACCGGTGAGGGATCCACACTTTCCGATGAAGAGCATCGTGAAGTGATGCGTTATGCAATTGAACGGGCGGCAGGACGTGTTCCGATGATCGCCGGAACCGGTTCCAATGACACGAATTATGCTATCAGCCTGTCACAGGAAGCCTGTGAAATCGGTTATGACGCGCTGCTGACGGTCACACCGTATTATAACAAGGCAACACAGCGCGGTCTGATCGAAATGTACACCGCCATTGCCGATGCAGTTGATAAACCGCTGATCCTTTATAATGTACCTTCGCGCACCGGCGTCAACATTGAACCTTCCACCTATGATGTGCTCGCGGATCATCCTAATATTACCGGTATCAAAGAAGCGAACGGCAATATTGCCAAGATCGTTGAAACCGCGGGAATCGTTAAAGGCAGACTGGATATCTGGTCCGGAAATGATGACCAGATCACTCCGATCTTAGCCATGGGCGGTGCCGGCGTGATCTCGGTACTTTCCAATGTGATGCCCTCTGAAACGGTTGATATCTGCACACGATTTTTTAATGGCGATGTGGAAGGCAGTGCGGACCAGCAATGCAGGCTGATGCCGCTGATCAAAGCGCTTTTCTGTGAAGTCAATCCGATCCCGGTGAAAGCGGCCATGGCTGCCATGGGGTATTGCGAAAACTTTGTCCGGCTGCCTCTGACGCAGATGGAAAGCGCGCATGAGCAGGTACTGCTGGATATTATGCGCGGTCACGGTTTGATTGCTTAGGAGTGTTTATGAAGATCCTTGTACATGGAGCCGGCGGACATATGGGGCAGATCGTCTGCCGTATGGCGGAAGAAGGACGGGGCGGTGCGGAGCTTACCGCGCGGGTCAGTCAGGAACTGGTCTCAGATCCTGCGAATGCCGTTTATACGAATTTGGATGAATTCAGCGGGGATGCCGATGTTGTGATCGATTTTTCCAATCACAGCAGTACGGAAGCGCTGCTGATGTACTGCACGAAGCGGAATCTTCCCGTAGTTATCGCGACAACCGGACAGACAGAAGCCGAAAAGAAAATGATACAGGCCGCCGCTGAAAGCATTCCGGTTTTCTTTTCTGCCAATATGTCTGTCGGGATTGCCGTCCTTGCGGATATTGCAAAGCGGGCTGCCGCGGCTTTTCCTGAAGCGGATATCGAGATCATTGAAAAACATCATAACCGTAAGCTTGATGTTCCCAGCGGCACTGCGCTGATACTTGCCAATGCGATCCGTGAAGTCCGTGAGTCTTCTGTATTCAATATCGGACGTCATGAGAACGGAAAGCGTACACCCGAAGAGATCGGGATCCACTCCATCCGTCTTGGCAACGAAGTCGGTACGCACGAGATCATCATCTCAAACGGTAATGAAACCATTACTCTCAAACACGAGGCGGAAAACCGGGCACTTTTTGCTGAAGGAGCGGTGAAAGCTGCCGCTTTCCTGTGCGGGAAAGAAGCCGGACTTTATACCATGAAGGATTTGCTGGGGTGAGATCATGATGAATGCACAGGAAATTATCAATTATATCGGTACAGCGGAGAAAAAGACTCCTGTCAAGCTGTATGTGAAGGAGAGCGCTCCTGTTGATTGGGGCAGCGCAAAGGTTTTTGGTGCCGGAGATAAGATCATTTTTGGCGAATGGAAAGAACTGAAGCAGATCCTTAAAGAAAATGAAGATAAGATAGCGGATGTCGTTATCGAAAATGACCGCAGAAACAGTGCGATACCGATGCTTGACCTTAAAGAAATTCAGGCAAGAATTGAACCTGGCGCCATCATCCGCGAACAGGTGGAGATCGGTCCGAATGCCGTTATTATGATGGGGGCGATCCTGAATATCGGCGCTGTGGTCGGTGAGGGTACGATGATCGATATGGGCGCTGTTTTAGGCGGACGCGCTACAGTCGGGAAAAACTGCCATGTGGGTGCCGGTGCTGTTTTGGCAGGCGTGATCGAGCCTGCATCCGCGACTCCGGTTATTGTGGAGGATAATGTGCTGATCGGGGCTAATGCTGTCGTGATCGAGGGCGTCCATATCGGTGCAAATGCCGTTGTGGCCGCCGGGGCTGTCGTCATTGAAGATGTGCCCGCCAATATGGTCGTTGCCGGTTGTCCTGCCCGCATTATCAAGGAAAAAGACGCCGGTACTTCACAGAAAACCGCGCTCGAATCCATGCTGAGAAATTTGTAAGTTTCCGTTCAGGATCTTTGAAAGGCTGGTGAATATGAATAAAATACTGCCCTTTACAGCGGAACAGGTCAGAAACTGGACAGATCAGTATCCGACGCCTTTTTATGTTTATGATGAAGAAGGGATCCGTAATACTGTCAGTGCTGTTAATAAAGCCTTCGCCTGGAATCCCGGATTCCGGGAATATTTTGCGGTAAAGGCAACACCTACCCCTGCAATTTTGAGAATTCTGGAGTCGATGGATTGCGGAGCCGATTGTTCTTCTGTTCCGGAGATTTTATTGGCAAAGGGCTCCGGGATCAGCGGAAAGCGGATCATGTTTACTTCTAACGAAACCTCTGCTTCTGAATATCAAACCGCGCGGGAGGCGGGGGCCATCATCAACCTGGATGACCTGACGCAGGTCGAAAATCTGGAAAAGGCCTGCGGGATCCCGGATACAGTCTGCTGCCGTTACAATCCCGGTGAGTTTCGTTTTGCCGACAATGCCATCATGGGACACATGTATGACACAAAATTCGGCATGAAGAAGGAACAGCTTTTTGAGGCACTTCGGATACTTTCCGCAAAGGGTGCTTCCCGTTTGGGGATTCATGCCATGCTGACTTCCTGTTCACTGGAGCAGGAATATTACCCGGCTTTGGCTCGTGAGCTTTTTGGACTGGTTCTTGAGATCAGGGAAACACTCGGAATCACACTTTCCTTTGTTGATATGGCCGGCGGGATCGGTATTCCTTACAAACCGGATCAGATTCCTGTCGATATCATTGCTGCAGGAGACGGTGTCCGCTGCGTGTATGAGGAAATGCTTCGCTCCAACGGGATCGGGCTGCCGATTTATACGGAAATGGGGCGTTTTGTTACCGGTCCGCATGGTTATTTGCTGACAAGTGTAGTCGGGAAAAAACATATCTGGAAAGAATATGTCGGGGTCGATGCTTCTCCTGCTGATCTGATGCGTCCGGCCATGTACGGGGCGTATCATCATATTACGGTCTCAGGAAAGGAAAATTCTTCTTTTGAGGAAACTGTTGATGTGGTCGGTGCACTGTGTGAAAATAATGACAAGTTTGCCGTTGACCGTTCTCTGCCGCATACGGAGCTCGGCGATATTCTGGTGATCCATGATGCCGGTGCGCATGGCCATGCCATGGGATATAACTACAACGGCCGGCTCCGCTGCGCGGAATATCTGATGTGTCCGGATGGCAGCCTGAAAATGATCCGCCGCGCTCAGTCTGTTCAGGATTATTTTTCCACGCTGGATATTGATCCCGAATTCAAATTCTGAAAAATTATTATAAAAACCATGGAAGAACCAAATGATTCTTCCATGGGTCAAAATGAACAGGAAATTGTCTGATACAGGGATTCAGTGATAAGCGGCAGCGGTATTATCTGTCCGGTCGTCGTCTAAAGAGGATGGTTTCCCGAAATGCGCAGCCCCGGATTCCCGGAGCTTCCGGATCCGGCCTTCGACTGAAGCTGTGACCGCCTCAATGCGTTCCTCATCTATCGTCTCTGCGGCCATTTCCGAAGACAAGACCCCGGTGATCAGTTCCCGGACATCGGAAAGGCTCCCGAAATCGATCCATCCGGGATCCAACACCAGTTTCAGCTGCTCCTCATGATGCCTCTTAAAGGGTTTGCATTCGATATCTTCTCCTGCCGATATACGTCTGGTGACCTTGTTATACCCAAGTGATGATCCGCTGTCGTAAATGGGAGCCATCCCGATCCATTCAAGCGTCTCCGCATTCCGCAGCGCACCGAAATTATTGTAGTGGCGGTCCTCATTGGCGATCAGATAATCCAGCACGATCATCCGGTCGAGAAAAGGAACGACACCGGGGATCCCAAGTTCAGCACAGCAGACCACAAAATGCTGCCATGCTGAGGTCTCATTTCTTTTCTTCTTTGTCTGCAGGATACGCCATGCGGGAATCAGTTCTGTTTCGGATGTAATGAAATCCTCACAAAGGCTGTATGGCCTGCTCTGTATAGCTGTGACCGAATAGGGAACGTGATCAATTCCCAGCCGTTCCATGATTTCAGAGGCGATCACTTCATTAAATGGCTGCTGAAAGAACGGTTCGGAGCCGCCTTTGACCAGGAAGCGTTTCCCGTTTATGATTTTCCAGCGTTTTCTCAGATTACCGTCCGAAGTGCTGTCCGGTGAGCGAAAATTCAGAATTTCGTGATTCGGTTTTACTTCAAACAGAATATCTCCGATATCCTCCGAAAAAGGATTATCGAAAAAATTGATTTTTTCCCATGAAAGGTCCGTTCCCTTCGGTCTGATCCAATACTGGTCGGAAAGACTGAGACCGTAACAGCGCATCAACAGCTGTCTGGAGTCAAGGATCCCCATCAGGTCCAGGGCATTACGCAGACCGGAACGGCTGGCAGGAATGGCTCTGTCCGTCCACCATTGGTTCAATCCGATCCGGGTCAGGTTCCCTTTCTGATGGATCCGCTGTCACTGTCGATTTCGATCTCCGCAGCAGAAATTTTTCGGTGCATGAGTTCGCATTTCATGAAGTTTTCCCTCCTGTCCGGAATTCCGGCCTGCTGTTCTGACATGTATTATACAGCCGGTTTATACCTGTTCCCCATTTCGATTCTGATGCTGTAATCCCGCTGATCTCAGTCTGTGGTTATCTCTCATTCATGACCGTATACCCTTCCCTGAAGATCTCAAGGTTCAGGAGCAGCACGTTGAATCCTGTATCCCAAAAGTCTGTCACGACGTCCATTGCCGCTGCCAGCAGCAGCGCTTCCGTCGGGATGTTGAGCTGAGCAAACAACCAGGAAAGGCTGACATTCAGTTCGAAGATATCCGCCATCGAACAGGACAGCACGCAGAGCATGCACAGAGAGGCGGGTTTAAAGATCACGGATCCGACCGGAAGTGCAAATTCCAGAAAAGAACGCTTCACCCCCAGCTTTTTTTCACAGATCTCCATACTGACCGAAAAAGCGGACATGGAAGAGGCTGTCGTAAACGCGACCAGAAACGGCGGCATCAGACATTTCAGCAGAAAAACCGGCGATTTCCGTGTCTTCAAGGCAGTGAACAGGAGCAGAAATGCGGTAATGATCAGAACAGCCGCACAAATCAGTGCCAACGGTTTCCATAAAGTCAGCAGCTTTGCTGCAGCACCGCTCCAAATCTGCCGGAGCAGTGCGATGAACACAAACCCGGGGACCAGCTTGCAGACGGAAGATGTGAGCATCTGCGTAACCGTGGTGCACTCTTCGACCAGCCTGCGGAGCGTCGAACCGTTCGCGTCCATCGTGAGCATCGCGATGCCCGTGAACAGGGAAATAACGATGATCTGCATGGTGTTGCAGTTCAGAAAAGGGCTCACCGGATCGGATGGAAGGATCCCGAAGATCATTTTGGAAATATCGTCCAGCTCGGAGATCCCACTGACGGATGCGGCAGAGAATGACAGGTCCATGAACAGAGATGCAAAAAGCAGCGAAAAAGCGGCGATCGAAAGGGAGATCAGGAACAGACGCAGCACCAGTCCTTTCCCGATTTTCCCGAGGGACTCCGAGTCCCCGACACCGAGAACGCCGCTGCAGATCGTAAAACCGATCATGATCCCGGCAAAGGTGTTCAGCAGACCGAGAAAACCGCCCATCATCGGTGTCAGCAGGATCGTATCGATCTCTTCGCGCACCGATGGCTCAAGAAAACGGCCGCCAAATCCGAACAGCAGCGCGGCCAGCACCGCCGCGAAAATGTAAAAAAGCGCGCTCTGCCCCGAAGCTCCGGAGATCCGGATAGAAACTGTATTGTTTTTTTTCCGGTAACGCCAGTCCGGTGAAAGCCCCAATGAGACCAGGATCCTTTCATTCCAGTTTTCATCGTCCCCGCTTGTCGGGTCAAAGGCTTCTCCCTCATATTTCAGGCATACGGCATGCTTCCCGTACTGTTTTCCCATCCCGAAACTGACCGGAAAGGCGTTTCCTTTCGCATCGATGATCCGCAGCATCAGTTCTTCCATTGTCAGCCGTATGCGGACCGCGTTGCGCCGTTCGATTCCCTCATTATCCAGGAACCGTCCGATCGATTCAGAAATATCATCTACTGCCTGCTCATTCAGTTCATAGCTTTTCCATTGTAAAGGCATTGTCTCCTCGCATTCAGATGCCAGCTCTCAGACATCACCCGGCTGCATGTTATCAGCAGCCCGGCCGGTCATTGTTGTTGTCGGAATTTATGACCCTCATTTCCGGTATATTCATGTGTTCTTCGTCTTTTCTTTCGTGCTGGTCTTTTATCCTCTCTATACTATTTTATCTGAAAACATGTTTGTTTTTCTGTATAATTATGAAGAAATTTTATTTAGATAAAACAGATATGAATACATTCGAAAGAGCTGAAAAATATATTACGAAACTCTATGCCTTGCGTGAAGAGATCCACCGGCATCCGGAGCCGGGAAATAATGAATTCAAAACCGCTGCGCTGGTTGAAGAAACCCTGCACAGCCTCGGGATCGGGACACAGCGTGTTACGGAAACAGCTGTAGTCGGTACATTGAAGGGTGGAAAACCCGGTCCCTGTGCTGCTTTGCGGGCAGACATGGATGCTCTGCCTGTTTCAGAAGACAGCGGTGCCTTTTTCGCCTCTGAAACTCCCGGCATTATGCATGCATGTGGACATGATGTTCATACCGCGGCAGCTCTCGGTGCGGCCATGCTTCTGGCTGAACACCGGGAATCACTCGCCGGAACGGTGAAATTTTTCTTTGAACCGGATGAGGAAGGTTCAGGCGGTGCGGTGCGGATGATCACTGCAGGCTGTATGGAAGGCGTCGAGGCTGTTTTCGGAGCTCATGTGGCGCCGGATCTGCCTGCGGGCGTGATCGGTGTCCGATACGGAAAGTTTTACGCGGCTTCCGATATGTTCACTGTTAAGATCCATGGCCGTTCCGCTCATGGTGCTCAGCCGGAAAAGGGTATTGACGCATTGGCTGCGGCGGCTTCGCTTGTCGGTGAACTTCGTTCCCTCCCTGCCGACTATATCGCTGATCGTTCTGTGCTTTCGATCGGGACTTTACATGCGGGAACAGCAGGGAACATTATCGCCGGGGAGGCCGAATTCTCCGGTATTATGCGTACGCTGGGAGCGGAAGACCGGAAAAAACTGAAACAGGCTTTTCGTGAAACTGTAAACCGTGTTTCTGCTGCTTTCGGGGCTGAACCGGAAATAAAAATTCGTGAAAGTTATGCAGGAATCGTAAATACTGAAGAGGAGACGCGGCATGTACAGCGGACTGCGGAGGCTCTTTTTGGTGTGGACAATGTACGGATCCTTGATCAGCCGACGATGACGACAGAGGATTTCGGTTATTTTATCGATGCAGCAAAAGGATCCTTTTTTCACATCGGTGCCGGATGTTCCGCCCCGCTGCACAATCCGAAATTTCTCCCCGAACCGCTCACAATCATAAGGCTTGCCGCCCTGCATGCTGATATAATAGAGCAATATTTAAAGAATGCATCTGTCCGGAACGAAGCACAGCACAGGTAAGAAGCCTTTTGTGCGGACTTCTCCGCAGCAAAATGCCGGTTCCCGTGTACTCCTTTCTGAACAGATACATATGAATAAAATTTTTTCAGTGAGTCGGGAAAGCTGCGGCTCTGACTCAGGAAAGCTGTAATTAATGAAAACCATCGCTTTGAAATTCGGCGGCACCTCGATGGCGGACGCCAACCAGATCCGCAAAGTCACCGCTATTATTAAACAATCCCAGCATCGGCGTTATATCGTCGTTTCCGCTCCGGGAAAACGCAGTTCTGATGACATAAAAGTCACCGATTTACTCTATCAATGCTATAACGCCGCTGTTAAGGGTGAAGATTTTGAGCCTTCATTGCTTCAGATCCGGGAACGGTTTGAGGAAATTATCCGTGACCTTGAGCTTGAATTCGACATTGACAGCGAGATCGAAACCATCCGGAAACATCTTCAGGGTGATCCGGAAAAGGATTATATGGCCAGCAGAGGGGAATACCTGAGTGCAAAGGTTTTCGCCTGTCATCTCGGTTATAAATTCATCGATGCCGCAGACTATATTCACTTCAACGAAAACGGTTCACTGAACTTCCAGAAGACCAAGGAAGACCTGAAGAAGGTTCTGACAGTCACATTCCGCGCGGTACTGCCCGGTTTTTACGGTTCCCTCCCCGGCGGAAAGATCCACACCTTTTCACGCGGCGGCTCGGATGTCACCGGATCCATTGTAGCGCGGGCTGTTCATGCGGATATTTATGAAAACTGGACGGATGTTTCCGGAATGCTGGCTGCTGATCCGCGCATAGTGGAAAACCCGCGCCAGATCCGTATCATCACTTATCGTGAGCTGCGGGAGCTTTCCTACATGGGCGCGACGGTGCTGCATGAGGACGCTGTATTCCCGGTGCAGCAGGCTAATATTTCCATCAATATCCGCAACACCAACGATCCTGAAGACCCCGGTACGCTCATTATTCCGCATTTGCCGGAAAATGCAGATCCGGGCAGCGTTACCGGTATTGCCGGGCATAAAGGTTTCAGCTCCATCCTGATTGAAAAGGACCTGATGAACAGTGAGGTCGGGTTCACGGCAAAGGTCCTTAATATTATCGCGTCCCACGGTTTGTCTTTCGAGCATCTGCCTTCCGGAATCGACACGATGTCGCTGATCCTCCGTACAGAGGATCTGGCTCCGGAGCGCGACCAGGTGCTGGCTGAGATCCAGGAAGCTGTTCAGCCGGATACGCTTTATGTGGAAGACGGGATCGCATTGATCGCGGTCGTCGGTCAGGGAATGGCTTATTACAAGGGTATTGCGGCCAAGATCTTCCAGGCTATCACTGATGCCAATGTCAATATCCGGATGATCGACCAGGGCTCCAGCGAGCTCAATATCATCATCGGTGTGGCGGAAGAGGATTACGAAGCAGCTATCCGCAGTATATATGCTGAAGTGATCGAAAAGAAATAATTTATTGCGTGTAATAATCGAAAGTATACAGTTCCGGATGGCCGCAGACAGGCAGTCATCCGGTTTTTATTTTTGTCGGCTGCAAAACAGAAAAGGTAACCACCGCATTTTGCGGGTGAGTCAAAAAAGGAGCCCGATAACACAGCGGGGGTATGGGGGCCGCATGCCCCCGGAAATCAAGGCGCGGGCTGCGGCTTTCGCAAACATACGAACTTTCGATCCCGCGCCTTGCGAAGCATGATCTCCGGAATGCAAAGTGAGCTCTTATAGTGGAAAATACGGTATAATTATTTATTATCGGTCAAAGTATTGTATTTTCTCTGAAGGAAACGAATTATGCTGTCTGATTTAGCGAAATTTCTGCAAAAAGAGTTTGATTTAGGACAGATATCCTCAAATATAACTGCCGTTTTAATTGCAATCTTTGTGGCGGCAGTGTTTATTATCCTTTGTTATTTTGGCTGGCGTTTGCTGCAAAAGTTGAATAAATTTATTTTCCGGAAAATCGAAGAGAAAAACGGACGGTCCATGTCAACTGATTTTCTGGAAAAAATCATTTCCTTTATTATAACCATTTTCTTTATTATTCTCCCATTCAACTGGGATGATATCGGACAATCGGTATTGGGCAGTGCGACAGTAATGGCAGCTATTCTTGGCTTTGCGGCTCAGGATGTGATCAAGGATATTCTTGCCGGCATTCAGATCAGTATCTATAAGCCTTTTGATATTGGTGACCGGATCGAATTTGAGAATGGTACTGCCGGGATCGTTGAAAACATTACGATGCGTCACATTGTGGTCAAGCGGATCGATACGCTCCGTGTTATTGTCCCGAACAGCAAAATGAATGATTTTTTGGTTATTAATTACAGTTATGCGGAGGTCCCCCGGTCCGAACTGTTTAAATTTCCGGTCGGGTACAGGTCGGATATCCGAAAAACCAAGCAGATCATTGCCAGGGCAATAAAAGATTCTCCCTATACCCTCCCGGGACTGCAGACTAAAGATGGTAAATTGGATTATGCCCCGGTCTATTTCATTGAAGTAGACAACAGTGCGCTGATCATGTCGGTTACGGTTTATTTTGCAAAGGAAACGCCGACGGAAGTATTGAAGGATGATGTCAACACCTCTGTTTTTGAAGCTCTTGCATCCAATGGTATCGAGATCCCGTATAATTACGCAAATGTGATCCTCAGAAAAGATTAATTCATAAACAAAAGGAACTGCCGCAAATTATAAATTTGAAAAGCCATCGGGAGGGAGTGCTTCGCAGGGACGCGGAATAAGCGTCTGCGGGAAGTTCTCCGGCCGGCACTGCCCGCCTTTGCGGAGCATTTGCTTTTGATGTTATTACTGAAAAAGGCTGTCGCACATCTGATATGTACCCTCTTTACTGGACAAACCAGTAAGGAGGGTTTTTTTATGAAATACAGCTATGAATTTAAGAAAAAATGTGTTGATATGTACCGAGAAG
>CACYHU010000023.1 GCA_902774215.1 uncultured Chloroflexota bacterium | reverse complement strand
AAAAAACAGGTCTTTTCAGGTATAATGAAAGCAGCAGATAATACTGTGTGTTATTATCTGCAAAGGAAAAAAGGAGTAGATAATGAGAAAAGTTTTTGTTGTTTTGTTTGCTGTTTTGTTCATTTTTGCTGCTGTATCCGCACAGGATGCCGGATATGTGGAGTTTGGCGTCCATCTTGACGGCGGCGATTATGAAATTCCCGCCACGGTCTGCATGCCCGCAGGGGATGGCCCCTTCCCGGCTGTTGTGATGCTCCACGGCACCGGTTCCAACCGTGACGAAGCCGGCGGCGGCTACCTCGTCGCTGCCCCGATCATGGCGGAAAAATACGGCATCGCGACGATCCGCATCGACTTCCCGGGCAACGGGGAATCCACTGCTGATTATATGCTCTATAATTTCAAATCGGCTGTCCATGACGCGGCTGTTGCTGCCGATTATATGGCCTCGCTTGATAAAATCGACGGCGATAAAATCGGCGTGATGGGCTGGAGCCAGGGCGGTACCGATGCACTCCTGGCCTGCGCATGGCGCCCGGACATTTTCAAGTCCATTGTCACCTGGGCCGGTGCACCGGATATGATGCTGGACGGGTTCTTCTCTCAGGAGTTGTATGACGAAGCGAAGAAAAACGGCTTCTTTGTGATGGAATTTGACTGGCGCGACAATCTGAATGTCAGCCTGCAGTGGTGCGATGATGTCGCCAACACCGATGTACTGGCTGAGTTCGAAAAGGGTTATGACGGCCCGGTCCTTGCCATCCACGGCACGGAAGATACCACCGTTGATCCGGAATGGAGCAACAAGATCGCTGCTGCCAGCAGCAACCCCAAGTCCGGCACCTATTTCATCGAGGGAATGGACCACACCTTCAATGTGTTCGTTGAGGAAGATTTCAAATCCGTCAAGGAAGCCGCGGACGCGACCGGTGCTTTCTTTGCCGATACACTGAAATAAGACAGATCTGATCATATCAGCCGGGGCGTATGAGCTGAAATGCCGCTCGTGCGCCCCGGCTTTTCGTTATATTACATGTGTTTGTATTTTGCCTGTTATGGTAGAATGAAACCCATATGAAATATAAATGCCTTGTTCTGGATCATGATGACACAACGGTCAACAGTACACCCTGCATTCATTATCCGGCTTTCGTAAGAATACTGGAAGAACTGCGTCCGGGTGTCACCTGTACGCAGGAAGAATTTCTGACGGCAAATCTGACGCCCGGCCTTGGCGTCTTTTACCGGGATGAGCTTGGGTTTACGCCGGAGGAAATGGACCGGGAGCAGGTGATCTGGAAAGAGTACATCGCGGCGGTCACACCGCACTTCTTTCCCGGGATGCCGGAGCTGATCCGGCGTTTCCGCGCATCCGGCGGCATTGTCTGTGTTGTTTCCCATTCATTCCCGGAGGCTATCCGCCGGGATTATGCCGCGGCTGACGTCCCGCTGCCGGAGCTCATTTACGGGGCGGATCTGGAGCGTTCCAAAAACAAACCGCATCCCTGGCCGCTGGAAGATATCATGGACAGGACGGGATGCAGTGCGGATGAGCTGCTGATGGTGGATGATCTGAACGCCGGTCTGGACATGGCGCACAGCTGCGGCGTGTGCTTTGCGGCCTGCGGATGGGGATACGAAAATCAGCAGATACGCGCCTTTATGGAGAAAAACGCGGACCATTACCTGAATACGGTCGCGGATCTGGAAAATCTGCTTTTCACCGGGGAGGTCGCATGAAGGATCAAACCCGGAAAAGGGTATTTCTGACGATTGCCGTTTTGATCCTTTGCGCGGGACTGCTGCTGGCAGCGGATACATTAAAAACCTATGCGCATACCGTGCCGGTCACTGTCGGACCCTATCGGGAGGCGCTTTTTACGGGATTATGCGTACTGCTGGCTGTTTCGCTGGGATTTGCCTTCAGACCTGTCAGCCGCAGGACGCTGTGCGCTTCACTGTGCGTTATTTTTTCCGCGGCCTGGTTCACTGCTGAAAAACTGCTGATCTTCTCCTCGCCGGACTCTGTAATGCCGGATCGGATGGCACACCTGTTTCCGCTGCCGCTGATCCTTTTTGGCATCGGGGCTGCATTATGGATCAGCGAATTCTATGCGAATAAACCTTTGCCGGGGCTCTCAGAGCGGCAGCAGCTGTTGTTTGCGCTGCTGCTGATGTTCATCTTCCTGCAGCCGGTCCTTAAAGGCGGATTTTGTTGGGACGATGCCTTCTTTTCGGCAGAGGCCCAGTATATGCGCCTTTCCGGTACTTCGGTCTGGGAACGGGTATGGAAGGAAATTGTTGATTATGTGCGCATCGGACGGATCAACCCGTTCGCCACTTTCCATTTTCTCGTGTTTTATTACCTGCCCGATGTTCGGCTGTATAAATTAATGCTCGTCGTCCTGACGCTGCTGGACGGCTGGCTGTTCTGGCGTTTTCTGCGCTTATGGGGCGGGGATCACATCCGGGCTGCGGCGGTGCTGGTGATCGCGGTATTATGTTTTCAGTTCCGGCTCTATCACGACCCGCTGAACAGCTATTACGGGTTGATGCAGGTGATGTTTTGTGAGCTGATGCTGGCGCTGACCGGTTTTGTCCGCTGGATGCGGACCGGCAGAAAGAGCAGCCTGATCCTCAGCCTGCTTGCTTTTGCGATGGGGCTGATGTCTTACGAGATGTTTTTCCCGCTCACCGCACTTTTCCTGATCCCGGCATGGGATGAAGAAAAGCATTTGGGCAAAGCAATCCGCCGGACTCTGCCCTGGATCCTCCTGGCTGTGCTGATATTCAGCCTTTCCATGGTCCTGCGGCGGAATATCACGGAGGAAACGGCTTACAACGGGACGACCTTCAGCCTGGAGATTCCGCTGCTGGCACGTACCTTTGCCACCCAGGTCGGCGCTGCCTTCCCGCTGTCCTACCGCAATGCGGGGTATGACAACGGGGTGATGGGCACACTTGTACTCTGGCATGAGATTTTTAACACATCGCTGCCGGTTTTTGTCCGCTCGATCCAATGGCAGGACCTGTTGGGATGTTTTATTCTGATCCTTATCCTGGCTTCCTGTCCGGAAAAGAAGCCGGAATTTTCAGGCTTCAGACTGCTTTTCGGTCTCCTCCTCTGGCTGCTGCCGGGTCTTGTGATCTCGCTGAGCAGCAAATATCAGCAGGATCTCCTTCCCGGACTGGCATATATTCCGGTGCTCTTCTCATATTTCGGCATGGGCATGATCCTGTACGAAGTGTTTGTATTCTCAGGCAGATTTTTCTCTCCGCGGGTGCTGAAAGCGGTGCTGGGCGGCGCGGGCTGCGTGATCCTGCTGCTCACCATGCAGGACAACCGCCATGTGAGCAATATGCTGGATGATATGTTCCTTTATCCGCGCAGGGCGGGGGAGGAAGCACTGCAGCTGGGGATCCTGGGTAATTCCGGCGGCGGAACGGTCATCAGCGCGGTCCCTTATTCTTTGTGGGAGCATGGCTGGCTGAGGGAGCCTTATCAGGAAAAGTTTTATTCACTGAACGCGCGCAGGCCCGTAAACGCGGTCGGCGAGTGGGATTTTGTGGAAAGCTTTGCGGAGTCACAGCCGGTCTGGGAGACGCCGCGGGATACGGTGCTCGTCACCTACGGCGGGAATGAACAGGGCGGATTTGCCAAAGCCGGCATTTTGAATGGCACGGCTTTTGATTTTGATGCGCATAAGCTGTTCACACCGATGGTTTCTGAGGTCTTTGTGTATGTCAGCGGGCAGAACCGCTCCGGTGTTACGCTGATCTATGAAACACGGGACGCGGAATGGAAACAGCTGCCCCTGCGGGAAGCGTGGCTCGTTAATGAAAGCGCGGAGGGTGTGCTGTATAAAATTCAGGAAAAACGGCCGATCCTTTTTGACACGGTCGGGATCAGAACAAATTAACAGCCTTATGGGTTATTGACTGAGTGTTGAAAACAGTGAAATTTCGCGGTATATTTTATAAAATGAAAGCTTTTGTTGAAAAATTCTTGCCATGGATCCTGATCCTGCTCGGAGCGCTGCGGGTGGTCTGGGAGCGCTTTCCGTCGAGGTTTGCTTTTCTTCGTGTTTTGGGAGGCCCTTACCTGGGCTGGATCTTCTGGCTGGCCGGTATCACCGGTTTTGTCTGGCTGCTGCTCCGTGCAATGGGAGAGCAGAAAGCGGCACCGCTGCGTGAAAAAGGCGGAGAGATCAAACCTCTGCGCCGCTTTTTCGAAAAGTACGGCATTGAACTGCTGATCCTGGTGCTGACGGCTGCTTCGCTTTCCATGCTGATCCGCTCCGGGTATTACTGGGATGACGCGGTGAACTCCACCGCCTACCTCGCGCAGAAAAAGGATTCTGTTTCGACCTTCCGGCATGTGCTGGATTTTATGGGCGATTACCTGCGTCTTGGCCGCATCAATGTGCTTTCGATCTATTATTATTTCTTCTTTTACATCGAAAACGTCAGTATTTATAAAGCGCTGATCATTCTGTCGATCCTCATCGATCAGCTGATCCTGCGGAAGGTTTTGCTGGAGTTCGATGTGCCGCTTCCCGCTGCGCGGACAGGGATGCTGCTGATCCCGCTGATGCTGCAGACGCGGGCATATCAGGACCCTGTGAGCGGTTTTTACAGCCTGATGCAGGTGCTGACGGCGGAAATGCTGCTATGCGCAATGTTCCTGCGGCGCTGGCTGCGCTCCGGAAAAGGGCGCTGGCTGGGGCTGAGCCTGCTGTTTTTCGGAACAGGGCTGATGACCTATGAGGTCTGTTTCCCCTTCCTGCTGATGATCTGCCTGCTGATTTGGGCACACCGCGGGAATTTCATGCGGGCGGTTCGGGAGAGTTTGCCGTTTTTCGGCCTGACGCTCTTGATGCTGGCGGGGGTTTTTATTGTACGCTCGGTCTATGTGACGGAAAGAACCTATGCCGGTGTGGCATTCAGCTTCCGGCCGGAGCGCATCCTGCGGGCTTTCCTGACCCAGCTGAGCGCGGGTTTTCCGCTGAGCTTTTATTCGGCGGGATATCAGGCTTCTGTGCTGGATGATCCATTCCCGGCTGTTACCATCATGCGCTATGATTTTCTTTCCTTTCTGAAGTCGGTCCGCTTTGCCGATGTTTTGATCATCATGGGATTTTTATGGGTCATTGCGAAGCTCCGGGATCAGGGCCTTTGGAAGCGCGGCGCGGATGACAGACGGCCGGGTCGGGAATTGCTGATCCTGGGTGTTTCTTTTGCTGTGCTGCCCGTGGTCACGGTAGCGGCCAGCGAACGGTTATCAGGGACAGCTGATGCCGGGGCTCGGGTATCTGCCGGTCTATATGCAGTATTACGGGATCGCGATGCTGCTGCTGTGGATCATCCTGCGGCTCAGATCCTCCGCTGGCGTCCGGGCATTCTGCCTCAGCGCTTTTTCGCTGATCCTGCTGCTGAACCTTCAGAATAACCGTTCGGTCACGGAGATCATGAACCGCAGTTTTTATGCACCACGCAATGCCGGTGAGGCGGCGCTGCAGGGCGGGCTCCTGGAATTTCTTCCGGAAGATGCCGTGCTGGTCTCGCTGAATGACCGCCGCTACCTGTGGGAAGCGAATTGGAACAATGCCGGATTATATGAGGAGTTTTACGGGAACAACAGCAGACATCTGCCGGCTGCGGTCGGTGACAACCGGCTGCTGCGGGATCTGGTGGATCGTTCCCTGGCGGCGGGTGCGGTACCGGATGCGGACGGGTTTGTGATGCTTCATCCGGAAAATATCTGGGTGGTCGATTATTCCGGGAGCGGGGATCAGGGTTTTGCGCGGCTGGGCAGGCTGTCTTATGCGCTGGTTGATCCGGATTCCCTGGCATTGAAGGACGTGGAAGCGGATCATGTGCTTTATTTCCTCAGCGGGGCGTATCCGGATAAGACCGCTGTCCGCTATACCACCGCATACGGTGATTTCCGGGAGCTTTTGCCTTCCCGGCAGTTCCGGGTGAGGGTCTCGGAAAAGGGTATTCTCTGCCAGCTGCCGGAGGAAGAGGAGATCCTCTTCAATTCGCTGAAATAAATTTTTCAGGCTTCAAAGTTCCGCCGGGGACGGTTTTCCCGCGCGCGTAGCGGCGGCGGGGAACCGTCAACGAGTGAGGACCGACTGTTTCAAAGGAAGTTCACATTCCGGTGATCAGGCGCCGTGACCCCGGTTGACGGTTCCGCGTGCCGAAAAGCGCATATGACGATCGGCAGCTGCCCGTGCACGCGTAACGCGTCCCCCGGCGCACATCCGAATGCGGAATAATTTCACATTCCGATACACTGGATTTTTGCAGATGAGACAGAAATATTACGCCACAGGATGGCGTAATAAATGGCGTAATAAATGGCGGGATGAATTGTGTATCCCGACAACCGGTTCTCTTATGAAGTCATCACATATGATCTGATCGTATTGGATAACTCACGTGATAAAGTATTTTATTACGCCATTTATTACGCCACAAAAATGATTTTATTACGCCATTGCTATAGTATAATAAATGAAAATCATATTATGGGAGAATTTATCCATGCGTGAGGATGAATTGAATGAATTCAAAAGGACAACAGGCGAATTGAACGATGCCATGGTGTCCATTTCTTCAATACTGAATAAGCATCGGAAAGGAAAGATTTATTTTGGATTGAGAAATGATGGAAACCCTGTTCATTTTACAATTAATGATTCGACGCTGAGAGATGTATCCCGAAAGATATTTGAAGCTATCAAACCACAGATTATTCCTGTTGTAAAAACAGATATCATTAATGGAAGTGAAGTTATTTGCGTAGAATTCAGCGGAGAAGATCTGCCTTATTCTGCCTTTGGCAAATACTATATCAGAATTGCGGATGAAGACAGAGAACTAACGCCATCTGAACTCCGGAAAATCATGATTGGGCAGGAATATAGAGAGAATTGGGAAAATAAGTCATCAGGCCAAACAATTGATGATGTTGACGAGAAAACTTTACAAAATTTTTATAAAGCTGCTATATCGTGCGGAAGAATGCCGGAAATAGGATATGATAAGCGGACAGTTCTTGAGCAGCTTGGAGTATTAAATGGGAAAAAACTGACAAATGCCGGGGTTGTTTTGTTTTCCGGGAAAAAACCTGTAGTCTTGAAATTGGCAGTGTTTGCAACAGAACATAAAATAACGTTTCTCGATATTGACAAAAAAGATGGCAATATTTTTCAGCTTATCGAAACAGCGGTATCCTTTGTGATAAAAAATATTCGCTGGCGGGTCGAAATGGACAATGATGGAATACACAGAAAAGAAATACCGGAAGTCCCGGTTGAGGCGATCCGTGAAGCAATCATTAACAGTTTTGTGCACGCAAGATACGACATTCCGGTACAACACGAGGTCGATATTTTTTCAAATCGTATTTCGATCACAAATCCCGGATCATTTGCAAATGATTTTGAACCTATAGATTTTGTTAATCGGGATATTCGTTCTTATCTCAGAAATGAAATTATTGCAAAAACACTTTATTTATGTAAAAATGTAGAGTCATTTGGAACCGGAATCAAAAAAATATACGCCTTGTGTAAGGAGGAAGGAATTAATATCAATTATGAAAATGAAGATACTTCCTTTACACTGGATTTTTGCAGAAGAGACAGAAATATTACGCCACAGGATGGCGTAATAAATGGCGTAATAAATGGCGGGATAGGTGAAAACGAGATGCAGCTGTTTGAATTGATTAAAGAATTTCCTTTCGCAACAAATGGTGAGCTGGCAGAAAAATCAGGAAAGTCAATACGAACGATTTCAAGATTGCTGTCTTCATTGAAAGGAAAAAAACTGATAGAAAGAGTTGGATCTAACAAGACCGGTTATTGGAAGACGGTATAGACAAAAACGTTTGAGAAAATCTTTGCAATCATGGGAAGGTGGAAACATATTCAGGGTTCGGAGTGGAGACAGCCGTAACCCTGCATAAGGTTCAGAATATTTGGGCGTTATTATTGTGGGGACGTACACAGATGACCCTGTTCCGGGTCATCTGCATACGTCCCCCGGTCCCTTTCGGGACAGGCTGGGGATTTGGGAACAAAGCGGAGGGGGCTGACGTATATATAGTTAACCAGACGCGGAGCGGTCAGTTTATTTGAAATTTGAACTTTGAAAATTGAATGACGTATGGATGTCCCCGTGTGCTCAGATAAATTTGAACTTTGAACTTTGAACTTTTAAAATTGTTTTTAAGGAATTTTGTGTCTTATTTTTCCTTAAAGGAAAAATTATGGTAGTATTGTAGTAGGATTAAAGAAAATGGCGGGATTTTTTGTCTTAAGGAAGCAATAGAAAATTTCCCGGATGCCGGGCGCGGTTCGCGGCCGCGGCAGACGCGGCGGAAAACCGTCCTTAAATTCTATCGAAAGTGAACGGCCGGGGTTGCGGCCGGAACTGAAGTAAGGAGAGCGCTTATGAAATCTGCATGTCGTATGAAGCAATGGCTTTTGCTCCTGCTCTGTGTTGTGATGACCGCAGGGGTGATGGCCCGGTCCGCCGGTGCCGCGGAACCTACCAAAAAATGTACCAACCTTGAAAATGAAGGGGTCGAGTATTTCTCCAAGATCACCGTTATCGGGTCGGATGTATCATTATGGCGCCAGAATTTACTGGTGTATGCGGTTGACCGGGATAATCCTATGACCGGTACCACACCGAATTATAAGGGAACTATTGTCGGCATGGACATTGAAGTGACGGATGATGATACCCGGTATTCCTGCACAATAAATGAAGAAAATGCCGGTAAGCCTACAATGATGTCCTGTAACTCGATCCCTGTCAATGCCATCATCAACGGCGTTTATTTTATTTATAAACCAGAATCAAATCCGCCGGGAACTCCGGTCCGGTTTATTGTGGAAAGTAATTATGATAAAGCTAATGTAGGCAAAGGCAAGGTTCTGCATGGCACAGATGCAGCAGTTGCTTTACCTCCCTTTCCCTGTGCCCGCAATATTCTTGAAAGAGACTTTGAAGCCGCAAAAAACAAATCATTGGTTTTATATTCTAATGATGGATGTGATACAGGGTATAAATATTGTAAATCCCCATTAACGTGTAAAACTTATGAAAATGAAAAAAAATGCAGTACAGGATTAACCTGTAAAGAATACAATTCGGATGGAACATGTAAAACATGTTCGGACAATAATCCGCCTACTATAGATGTAAAAATATGTGCAGCCGGATTAACCTGTAAAGAATACAATTCGGATGGAACATGTAAAACATGTTCGAACGATAATCCGCCTACTGAAGATAAAAAATCCAACAAATGTACAACTTGCAGCGACGATAGTGCGCCTACTGTAACAACTCCGTCAATAAGCGATCAGGTTCTTTATTTCTATGAAAAATATGAACAGAGCAAGAAATACGCGATCGTTAATCTTATGCATGAAGATCATCTTGTCGCTGACAGAGTTTTCGTGGATGTTTATGCGGAACCGGAGATTAAGTTTGATTATAAACTGACTCTAACCTTTGGTTATCATTATGATCCGAAGACCGGTATATATGGTGATACTGCGGATGTGATCTATTCGTATGACCCGAAATTCTCACCAAAGGTCACAATTGATGCGACTGAATTGAATGGTCTGGGGAATGGTGATTTGCCGCTCTATTTGATCGGCGGAAATATTTCTGAAGTAAACAAATTGGAAAGATTAGAACCCGACGAAAAATGGGCCGGTACTGTTCCCTTCCCGTCAAGTGTGTATTTTAATATCAGATTCTGGTATGAAAATGAATCCGGTACGCTTGGATATGAAAACTCTGTTTTCCATTTTATCCGAGATCTGAACTTCAAATTTGCCTCAACCTGCTCGCAAACTGCGGAAGCGACCGGACTTTATGATTACTGTCTGTCCTCAACACAGACCTTTCTGGCAAAATTCGATAAAACGCAGGTAATATATGACGGAACTGGAACAGGAAAAGGAAAGATATATTTCGGGAGAAATAAAGTAAATCCCACAGGAGCTTTTAAACTGGATGTAGCAGATGGAAATCCTGAAGTAAAGAAAAAAAATGAGTATGAAGGCATATTTAAATCACAATCTGATCCGATTTGGCAGGATGAATCAGGTAATAAAAAAGCAGAGCTTGAATTCTGGTTCATGACCTGGAAATGTGTGGATGCGGCCTGCGAATGGACAACCTCCACAAGCGCCTATCCCTCACAGCTTGTCATGTCCGATGGCGGCGGATCTTCGAGGACCTTTACCGCCCGGGGAGGGGCAGCAGGTAAGTCAGCAATGACCAGTTATATGATCACACCCTATTATTGGAAGGATGCTTCTGGTACAAAGGCGTTTGCGATAAGGGAAATGGTTTTTGCGGCGCCCGAACCGGGTACCTATGTGATCTATGCCTTTATTGATTATGATTCACAGCATGATAAGACAGTCCCGGATGTTGGAGCCTACTGGAAAAAGATCTATGTGACCGTCAATGAGACGGACGATATCTTCAACTGTTACTCCCGGGCGAACAACGGCTACTTCAAGGCCTGGTGGAATGACTGCCTTTCCCCGTCCGAGACCCAGCTGATCCGCTTCGAACATATCCTCAACACGGAAGAGGCCTGGATCATGAATCACTCAGGGGCATATGTGGACTATCCGTTTATCGCGGAATTCTCCTACCTGCCGCAGAAGCTGGAGGTCGCCTCGCTGAACTGCAAATTTGAGGCTATTGACGGGAAAGGACGGCCCGCGGACGGCTACTGCAACCATTACAATATTCATGTCCCGCCGTATACCAAGGTGACGGTGACCGGCGGCACCATGTATATGTCCGGTTATCCAAAGCATGATGAGTACCGCGCGGCTTATGTCCGCGAGGATACGCTCAGTATTTCCCACCTGATCTTCTCCATCGGGGTCGAACAGTGCGAGAAAAAGAAGATCCCGGATACCGGTCTTTCCCTGCGCAGCCCGATGAGCCCGCTGAAGATCAATGAAAAGGTCAATGGGGCGGTCGATCCCGCCACCGGGTTTGTCTTCACCGGCAACTCCCTGCGCATCCCGGCCATCGGCCTCGGCATGGAAACCCCGATCCCGATCGTCCATGTCTATTATGAGAAAAACGGTGAGGATACCAATAAAATGGTCTGGGATCTTTCCACGCTCGGGAATTATGTCGGCGAGCTGGAAGGCGGTTCCTACCTGCCGTATGAGGGCAACTCCGTGCTGACCGGGCATTATTATTCCGCCGGTGTGTTCAAGAACCTCGAACACCTGAATTATGAGGATGAGATCGTCATCTTCGGTAATGACGGCAACAAATACACCTATGCGGTGGTACAGAAGTTCATCACCCAGCCGGATGAGGTCTATGAAATGTTCCAGCAGATCGGCGACCGTTCGCTGACGCTGGTGACCTGTGAGAACTATAACCTGGTCACCAACGAGTATGAACGCCGCCAGATCATCCGTGCCGTCATCAAGTCGGTGGAACCGTATGTAGAGAACTGGTAACGGGAAAATAAAGTTCAAAGTTCATATTTGGAGGCTGTCGCACATATCATGTGCGACAGCCATTTTAAGAAATATCATCAAAAGAAAATGCTCCGCAATAGTGGGCGGGCAGCCGGTCTTGTTGGCGGGAGAACTTCCCGTACCATGGAGATTTTGTCGGGCCCGGTCGGGCTGACCCTCAGTCACCCGCCGGCTCTGGCGCCTTTAAATATCGCGAAACGGCTCATCTTTTGTTTTTGGAAATCATCTGAATAATCGTATCATCAACGGAGTGATTCAGCAGCTTATACAGGGGTGTCGGGGGGACACGCGTGAGCTTGCTCAGCGCCGACTGAATTAACCGGGACGCGGGGATCACTTTCGCAGGCTGCTGACGTTTATTCCGCGTCCCTGCGAAGCACTCCCTCCCGATGGCTTTTCAAAATTATAATTTGCGGCAGCCTCAATTTTTCCCGGGGACGGTACACGGAGGCGTCAGCCGCAGTGTCCCGTCCCCATGAAGTACCGAATCATCAGGGGACGATAGTTTCCCTTGTACTTTGTTATTTCTCCTTTGTCATTACATTGAACCTTATAATATAAGGTTGATACTAACGTTGTAAAAGGCGGGTAATATGTATAAGACGCATAATTGCGGAGAGCTTCGTGCCTCCGATGCCGGAAAAACCGTGACCCTTGCCGGCTGGGTCCATCGCTATCGAAACCATGGCGGTGTTTATTTTGTCGATCTCCGCGACCGTGAAGGCCTGACCCAGATCGTGATCGATCCGACTGATGAAAAAATGGCGGAGCTCTGCCAGAACATCCGCTTCGAATGGGTGCTGCAGGTGACAGGTGTCGTCCAGATGCGTGCCGGTACGCCCAACCCGAATCTGCCTACCGGTGAGATCGAAGTCCCTGCACAGACCATCAGGGTGCTCAACACCTGCAAGGTCCTTCCCTTTTCCATCAATAACCCTGATGAAAAGGTGGATGAAACACTGCGGCTGAAATACCGCTTCCTGGACCTGCGCCGGGAAAAAATGCGCAATAATCTGATCCTGCGTCACAAGCTCATCAAATTCATGCGTGATTACCTTGATGACCGCGGCTTCCTCGAAATCGAGACCCCGATCCTTTTCAAGACTACTCCGGAAGGCGCCCGCGACTACATTGTCCCGTCCCGCATTTACCCGGGTGAGGTCTGGGCACTCCCCCAGAGCCCGCAGCAGCTCAAACAGCTCCTGCAGGTGGCCGGTGTGGAAAAATACTTCCAGGTCGCCCGCTGCTTCCGCGATGAAGATCCCCGCGGCGACCGCCAGCCGGAATTCACCCAGCTCGACCTCGAAATGTCTTTCTGCCAGCGTGATGACATCCTTGACCTGATGGAAGAGATGTTCAACCGGATGGTGGAAAAGATCACCCCGGAAAAGCAGGTCATGTTCCATCCCTGGCCGAAACTGACCTACCAGGAAACGATGGACCGCTTCGGCAAGGATGCCCCGGATATGCGCTTCGGCATGGAACTGGTCAACATCGGTGACTGGGCTGCGGACTGCGGCTTCTCCGTGTTTGAAAATGCCATCAGCGAGGGCGGTTCCGTGCGCGGCATTAATGCCAAAGGTGCGGGAGAATATTCCCGCAAGCAGCTGGATGAGCTGACCGAGCAGGTCAAACTCTGGGGCGCGCATGGACTGGCTTACGTCAAGATCAACGCGAAGGGAGAAGCTTCCAGCCCCTTCCGCAAGTTCATCGCCGATGATAAATGGGATGAACTGATGAAGATGATGGACGCCGGAAACGGCGACCTGCTGCTCTTCGTCGCGGACAAGCTCCCGGTCGTTTATGATTCCCTTGCCCGTCTGCGTGTCCTGATGGGCGACCGTCTGGGTCTGCGCGACAACAACAAGCTTGCCTTCTGCTGGATCGTGGACTTCCCGCTCTTTGAGTGGAATGAAGACGAAAACCGCTGGGACGCGACGCATCATCCCTTCACCCGCCCGGTGGAAGAGGATTTCGACCTGCTGGATACGGATCCCGGCAAGGTGCGCGGCAACCAGTATGACATGGTGCTGAATAACTATGAACTGGCTTCCGGTTCCCTGAGAATTCACGAACGTGCGCTGCAGGAGAAGGTCTTCTCCATTATCGGCATGTCCATGGAAGTCGCCCGCGAACGCTTCCATCAGATCATGGATGCCTTTGAATACGGCATCGACCGTCTGGTGATGCTGCTGGCAGACGAACCGAACATCCGCGAGGTCATCGCCTTCCCGAAGAACACTGCCGGCCGGGATGTGATGGCGGGAGCCCCCTCCCCGACCATGCCCGGACAGCTCGAAGAGCTTCACATCCAGGTAGTGCTTCCGGAAGAGAAGAAGTAAATTTAAAAAAGTGCAAATAAATGAGCTGCCGTAAAATATAATTTTGAAAAGCCATCGGGAGGGAGTGCTTTGCAGGGACGCGGAATAAGTGTCAGCAGCCTGCGAAAGTGATCCCCGCGTCCCGGTTAATTCAGTCGGGGGACACGCGCTGAGCAAGCTCACGCGTGTCCCCCGACACCCCTGTATAAGCAGATGAATCACTCCGTTGATGATACGGTTATTCAGATGATTCCCCAAAACAAAAGATGAGCCGTTTCGCGTTATTTAAAAAGCGCCAAAGCTGGCGAGTGACTGAAGGTCAGCCCGACCGGCCCCGGCAATATCAATATGTTGCGGGAAGTTCTCCTGCCGGCACCGCCCGCCATTGCGGAGCATATGCTTTTGATGATATTTCTGAAAAAGACTGTTGTACATAAAAGATGTGCGACAGCCCCTTATAAAGGGGGACGGATAAGCGTGCGCGGTCGGGAGCCAATCATTCCAAGCGCTGTCCGGCACGCGGAACCGAATGCCGCATCGCAAAAATCAGGATGTTGGTATCGAGCATATACATTTCAGTCCAAAGTCTCCCTTACTGTCGGTGTTTCATTTGGCCGTCCATCTGCCAGAAAATCATCGTCAAGCATATTGGCTCCGGAAAAGAAAGAAGCTGCGAGTGCTTTTTTAGGCGTGATTATAATACTGTCGCCTACACGATTCAATACAAGCTCTTCATCATCGGCAAAGCGATACTCTTTTGGAATTCGAACAGCTTGAGAACGGCCGGTAGTGAACGGACGGGTGGTATTCAGAATTTCCATTTAGTTCCTCTTCTTTCTTCTAAGTATATATCATGATCGTTATCATGCCGGGATGTAATTATTTTTATAAAGACCGTGAACCTTAATACGTGACCGTGAGGGTGACGTCCATGCTGCAGAGGACCTCATAGCCGCGGACGATGCCCATGGTCATGGTGTAGGTTCCCGGATAATCCGGAACGACCGCGTCCAGGTAGTAATCCAGCGTGCCGCCCGGGTTGACACTGTACGGCATATCTCTCCGGGTCTGATCCTTGCGTTTGAGCATGTTTTCCCCGCTGATATAGGCAATATCCAGATCATCCGCTTTCCACACGGTATAGGTATTGTTGCGGACACGGAAGTAGAAATCGGTTTCCTCGCCGGGTTTGAACGGGGCGCGGTAGGCGGGGATGACGGAAAGCAGCGTGCAGCTGCTGTTGACAGGGGTGATATCGGGCGCAACGGTGGACATGTTGGCGTTTGTGGCAACCACAATTTTCGCCCAGATGGCGTTGTTTTCGGGATTGGATGTGCCGAAGACATTTCCGGACGGACTGCGCAGGTTCCAGTTGCTCTGAAAAGTTCCATAGGTATTCGGCGCGGTCAGGTCAACGCTGATGTCAACGGTTTCACCCGGCGCAACAGCGCCCGGAAGGTTGACGGCATAATTGGTCCCCATGGCATCTCCGCCGGTGAAGATCAGCTGGTATCCGGCGTTCCAGGCACAGCTGCCGCCGTTCTGGATGCGCCAGGTCTTGCGGAAGCGCTGGCCGGGCGCCATCACGGTGTCATCCGGAACGGTGACATCGTCAATAAAACGGATCCGTTCGCAGACGGTGCTGACCTGTTGGGCATAGTATGGGGTGCTTGTCGGTTCTGTGTAAAGGGGACGCTGGATCCCCGGCGCTGCGGTCGGTATCGCGTTCGGAACGGTCGTCGGGATATCGATCACGGGCCGGGTGATGGTTCCCGTGTTGTCCGGTGTGGAGACGACAGTCAGTCCGGATGGTGAGGAAGCTGATGCTGATGAAGCCGGCTGTGTGGACTGTTGGACAGGCCGGATCAGCAGTCCGCCGCCGGACCCTGTATCCTGAGAGCCTGCGGAGGAGCCTCCGCTGCCGGCCTGTGCGGTCATGGTCTGCCGGGCATATTGCTGGACCTGTTCCAGCGTCAGTTCACGTCCGCCATTGGTAACAACGCCGCTGCATCCGGCGAGAAATATCAGGATCAGGAGAAAGCAAATTTTTTTCATGAGCAGGCCTTTTTTAAAGTTCAAAGTATAAAGTTCAAAGTTCAATTAGGGTGGCTGCTTCGCAGCCTGTTAATAACATAAACCTGACAGATGGATTTTCGCCGGAAAAGCCGAAAAAAGAGGAATAAATTGCCCTCCAGCGTTTATGCTGCTGCGCAGCAGGCGCGGAGCGGACGTCAGCAGGCGGCGGAAGAATCTTCCCGCGCCTTTTTTTTTCAGTCGGGGGCGCGGGCTGACCTTCGGTCACCCGCTGCCCCCGACACCCCCATTTTCGAAAGATGTCCTTCCGCATGATGTTCAGGGGAAAGAACTGTATCCGGCCGTTATATATTTGTTGTCAATGTTCTTATAATTCCTGTCTATACAGTCGGTTTTGCATATGTCAGGTTTAATAATACAGACGTGTTTGATGCTCAGTTTGTTTCAAATATTATTCTGCTGATGTATCTGTTCAGAACCGTGTGTTCCATTCTAAAAAAATACCTACTAATTAAGGATAATAAGAAAACACTGAAAAGTCCAGAAAAAAATAAAATTAATCAAGAGTCAGCGAAAACAGGTCACTTCGACTCAAAGCGAATAAATCAGTGTTATCCAGAAAAGACGGTGCAGCTGTCACCTTATCTGAACTTTGAACTTTGAACACTGAATTATGCGTCATCTTATCTGACCCCTGACTACTGATCCCTGACCACCGACCACCGACCACCGATCACTGACCACTGACCACTGACTACCGACCCCTGACCACTGAACTAAAACAGCGAGAGCTGTGAAGCTTCTCCGCTTTCCGGTTCCTGCGGGGCGGGAGCGGCCGCTTCAGCCGCGGCAGGCTTTTCCTCCGGGGCTGGTTTGGGTTCAAAGCGTTCCTTTGCCTGTTCCAGATATCCCGGGATCAGGGCGAAATCATGTTCAATGGCTGAGCGCAGGCTCGGCTGATGCAGGGCAGCTGCCGGATGGAACATGGGGATGATCAGCCTGTCATTGATCCATTGTCCCTGCCCGTGAATGGCGCTGATGCGCTGGAGCGGGAAATAACGGGCCATGGAAAACCGTCCCAATGTGACGATGATGAGCGGATTGATGAGCTCGATCTGGCGGTTCAGATATTTTGCACACGCGGAAAGCTCTTCCGGGAGCGGGTCGCGGTTTGAGGGCGGACGGCATTTCACCACATTGGTGATGAACACTTCCTGCCGTTTCAGCTGTGCGATGCCTATCAGCTGGTTGAGAAAATTCCCCGCCTGTCCGACAAACGGACGGCCGGTGGCGTTTTCATTTGCGCCGGGACCTTCACCGATGAAGAGGATCTTTGTCCGGACATTCCCTTCGCCGGGTACCGCCTTGTCCCGGGTGAGGTGCAGCATGCATTCTCTGCAAACAGAAATTTCAGCTGCCAGCGCATTCATTTCATCCAGTAGTTTACTCATCTTGTCCCTCTTTCATTCGTTTTTCGTAGTCTTCCCGGTCCAGGTTCATCAGGAGCGCGTCCTCATGATTGTCCTGATAATATTGCCTGCGGATACTTTCCGTGTGGTAGCCGGTGCTTTCATAAAGATGGATCGCCGGTGCGTTCCCGGCGCGGACCTCGAGGAAGGAAACACGGGCGCCGCCTTCGTAACAGGTGCGCAGACCGTGGTCCAGCAGGGCCCTGCCGATGCCCATGCAGCGTGCTTCGGAGCGGACTGCGAAATTAGCCAGATGCGCTTCGTCGATAATGAGCCAGAAAACGATAAATCCAAGGATCTTCCCTTCCGGGTCAACGGCAACGAAGGGACGGGAGGCTTCATTTCGTTCCACCTCAAAATGGTAAGAACGCTCCGGCCAGTAAAGGACGGCAGAGGCTTTGTCAATTTCAAAAACCTCTGCGATATCGGTCGATTCCATCGGGCGTATTGAATATTGCATGTCAGCTTCCGGCTCCCGGTGACCGCGTCCTGTTTAATTCAAAATCGGGTCGTGTGTGTGAAGGTAGATCGGCGCCAGAGAGGATGTCTCCGGAAAATCACCTTTCTCATAAATACGCCAGGCCGTTTCGGCAAGGTAGCCGGGCCTGCGGAGACTTGCGGCAGGGGAAGACATTTTGATGTTCCTGTTCCTGCGGAAGACGGTGCGCATATCGGCATCAAATTCACCGGTCAGGACAGATGGTTCCGTGATCGCCTCACTGAGGGTCTCAGCGGTATAGATCTCAATTTTTCCGTCACTGACCCAGCGTCCGCGGCGGACTTCATAAAAAGAAGCTGCCAGCTTCCCGCGTCCTGCCTGAAGGAAGGCGCAGAGCGGCATTTCCGCGCAGGGCTGCTGATTGGCGGTGATGTCCAGCGTCGGTACGCCGATGACGGGAATGGCAAGGCCGAGGGAGATCCCCTTCGCGAAGGAAAGCCCGACCCGCAGGCTTGTGAAAGAGCCGGGGCCTAAAGCCACGGCGGCCGCTTTCAGTTTTTTCCTGTCGATTTCGAGATCGTTCAGCATATTATCGACCGCGGGAGCCAGTGAAACCGTGTGCCGGTTCGGACTGGTCCAGCAGTTTTCGGCTAAAACCTCGCAGCCGTTATAAACGGCAATGCCCAGACGGGCGGTAGATGTGTCAATAGCAAGAATCATAATTTTTTACTCTCTGATCATAAAAAGGCGCGGAGCACTTTCCGTATCTGTTCGGTTGTTAAACCCTGAAGGTCAGCTTCCTGAATTCAGCAGTGAGGGCGGTGTAACGTTTCCCGGCCGGTTTCAGTGTGAAGCTGCGGATATCTTCAGAGATATATTTCATGCTGATCCACAGGCGCTCTTCCGGAAGGATCGCTTCGATCTGTTCGGCCCATTCGATCAGCACCGGACCCTTTTGCAGCATCCGTTCAAAGTCCAGCTCTTCCGCTTCCCAGATGCTGCCGATCCGATAGGCGTCCATGTGGAAAAGGATGCTGTTGTCGGAGCGGTAGTATTCGTTCACCAGCACAAATGTCGGACTGGTCACCGGATCGGGGGAGCCCCAGCCTTTCGCTACGCCGCTGATCAGCGTGGTTTTACCCGCGCCGAGATCTCCGCTCAATCCGACAAGGTCACCGGGTTTTAACAGACTTCCCAGACGCATCCCGAACCGGCGGGTCTGGTCGGCGCTCCGGCTGATGCATTCAACAGTATTTGGGTCCAAAATTGGCATATTTGTCAGCACCTTTATT
Organism: uncultured Chloroflexota bacterium; assembly: GCA_902774215.1. Classification (GTDB taxonomy): domain Bacteria; phylum Chloroflexota; class Anaerolineae; order Anaerolineales; family Anaerolineaceae; genus Flexilinea. The sequence continues at coordinate 42,949 of CACYHU010000023.1, read as the reverse complement.
ATTGACTTATAGAAACTCTGACTTATTCTTCGTGTAACAGCCAATAATCAGTGTTTCCTTAAATCTGACATGATATATTCATCGAAAGAAAATCTTGATCAATTGGAAAATTGCCCTCCGGCGTTTATGCTGCTGCGCAGCAGGCGCGGAACAAGCGTCAGCCGCCTGCCTGAGTATCTTCCCGCGCCTTTGTACTCAGTCGGGGGCGCGGGCTGACCTTCGGTCACCCGCTGCCCCCGACACCCCGATTTTTAACAGAAGCTCTTCCGCATGATGGTATTCAGTGTTTTATAAGCATCTCATCGGCGTATTCTCATTTTGAGAAACAATCGCAAACCGGCGCGCAAGATACTGTTGATTTCATGTCCTTGCGAAGCAAGATATTCTCCGGCTTTTTTGAGCTGTCAAGGTTCTTCCTGTCCTGGCATTTTCCTCTGTCAGGTTTATGTTATTTATCGTCAGAAAACTGCTGCGGAGCCCTGACCGGGTCTCCTTTGATCCGCCGGGAAAGATCGTGACGGGACAAAAAGATCTTGTGCCCGCAGGTCAGGCATTCGAGGCCGATGTCCGCCCCGATCCGGACCACTTTCCATTCGCGGCCTCCGCAGGGATGTGCCTTGCGGAGGGTCACGCGGTCATTCACTTCAATGTTTTCCATTCTAACTATTATAAAACAAATTCTTCCGGCGTCAGATTATTTCATAAACCGGAGCACACGGGCTGCAGCGAAGTCCGCACGAAAGGCCTGTCACCCGTGCCGCGCAGCCATGTTGTATTTAAAGTATCTTTTTGATTAACAAACAGAAAAAATGATGTAAAATAGAAGCAGTGAGAGAGAGGAGAGAATTAAGCGATTAATTCTTTCCTTTTCTGTTATTAATTTGCAAATTCTAAGGTTATTCTAAGGTTCACTGGGTAGAAATAAAATGGGAAGGGAGATTCCCACCGCATGGACGAATGTGTTTTCCCCTGAGTTTTCCCCCAACTTCGGACTGCAATAAAGTGGAATCTCTCTTTCTTTTTTTATTGCCGGAAGCCGGTATTACCGGCACGACCTTAATGACCTGCCGGAGAATCGATGTATAAACGCCGAAAGAAAATCATAATCGCAGGATTGACGGCACTTTTTTGTGTCTGCGGGTGTTCGCGTACCACAGAGGAAAGTGTTATTGCTCAGGAGGTCCAGACGCTTCCTGCGGTTATAGGCGATATCCAGACGCATGTGACATTTATCGGAAATGTCGCAGGCGGTCAGACAGCTTCCCTGAATTGGGGTACGAACGGCGTGATCGGTAAGGTGTATGTAAAGCTGGGGGACCCGGTCCGGGAAGGGGAGGTCCTTGCCACGCTGGAGACAGATTCTCTTTCTCCGGAGATCATCAGGGCCGAGATCCCGTATATTACCGCAATCGAAGAACTGGAAGAGGTCCTTGTTTCAGAAACGCCGAAAACAGAGGCTTATAAGGACCTGAAGGACAAGGAAGGGAATCTGGAGGATGCGGAAAAATACCGCGAAAGTCTGAAATATCCGCGGGCTACGATCGGGGATGTCAAATACTGGTCTGATCAGGTTGAAATATACAGAGGATTTTACGAAGCCGCGAAAGAAACCTTTGATGATGCGGCAAGCTGGCGGAACAGTCCGGTCCGTTTTGAATACAATACGTATCATGACCGCCGCAAAGCCATGCTGGATGCATTGAATGAATATGCGGAAGTTTATAACACCTATCTTTATTACAGCGGTAAGGCATCTGACCGGGACATCACTGTTGCGGTCAGCGATATTGATGTGGCGAAGTCAGAATATGAAACGGCGCTGAAGGTTTTTAAGACCTATTCAAATTATCCGCGTGAAAAGGACTTGAAAGCAGCGCAGATAAAGGTCGAAAACGCCCAGACTACCTATAATAACAGGAATATTCTGGCATCGATCAACGGGGTCGTGACGCAGATCAGCATGAGGCCGGGAGATTATGTCACAAAAGGCTCCTCCGCTGTCCGCCTGGATAATACGGAGCACCTTTACATGCCGCTGAATGTTTCTGAAATTGACATTCTCGCCATTCAGGACGGGATGAGGGCGCAGATCATACTTGATTCCAATCCCTCAAAAGTTTACGAAGGCCGGGTCACGAAGATTTCTGAATTCGGTGAAAGCAGCGATAACCGCGTGACTTTTCAGACGATGGTTGAGATCCTTGACCCGGATGAGATGGTGAAGATCGGAATGACCGGAGAAGTAAACCTGATCACGGCAGTGAAGGAAAGTGTGCTGATCGTCCCGGCTAATGCCGTCTTTACCGAGGGGAAAAACAGTTATGTCGGCGTTTATAACGGTATTGCCTGCAATGATGTGCCTGTTACGACCGGCATTGTTTCCGGTACTGTCGCGGAGATCACAGGCGGTTTCCTGAAACGCGGGGATCTCGTCTGTGTTCCGTCTGTAGATAATCAGGTTTTGAACGCAATGGGATTGACCCGGACGGACGCCGGGATTTATTCTGCGGCGGAAGTCCGCTGAAACATCAGGATTGAATAGATAATGAGGGCCTGTAATGGAGCAGGAAACGAAAAAGAAAGTAAAGCGGAAAATCAGTAAAAAAGCACTGGTCACGATCATCATTTTGCTTGTGATCCTGCTGGCCATTCTTGGCTATGGTTATTACTATTTTCTCACGACAACAGCCTTGATCGAGGAAAAAGAGGCTGAAGCCTCGGAGCTGGAGCCGGATACAGCCCGTGTGGAACGGGGCAGTCTTACGAACACGCTGGAGGATATCTCCGGTATCGTGCGGTCCAGCCAGTCTGTCTATCTTTACTGGCAGACCTCCGGAACGGTTTCAGACGTTTATGTCGAGCCCGGCGATCAGGTGAAAAAGGGTGATGTATTGGCAGAGCTTGACCGCAGTACGATCGACCCATCCATTATCGATGCGGAAGTCACGAGGGAACAGGCACAGGAAAAACTGGAGCGTCTGTACACCTCGACCCTGACGCTGGAACAGGCACGTACAAAAATGGTCGAGGCAAAAAAGGCTGTGGAGGATGCGCAGAAAGGGGTCGACGCACTGGGTATTGTCCGCGCGGACTGGATCGAGCTGGGCGTGAAATATGATGATTATCAGCGTTCTATCGCAGCCTATGAAGAGGCAAAGAAAAATTTTGACGCGGTGAAAATGCTTGACCTGGATAATGTGATCCGGATCAACGCGCTGTCGCGGATGGAAAACGCAAAGTCGCAGATGGATTCCGCGAAGGCACAGTATAACTGGTATAACGGTGAAGCGGAAGAAATTGACATCCAGAAGGCCGACGCGGCACTGCGTCTGGCTCAGGCACAGCTGGATGACGCGGTCCGGGCTTATGACCGGATAAAAGACGGCCCGACAGACAACCAGGTCCGTTCCCTTCAGGCGGAAGCTGACGCGGCGGCAGCCACCGTGAATACAGCTAAAATAATTGCGCCCATCAACGGTACAGTTGCGGAGGTCGAGGCAAAGCCCTTTGATGTGATCGCGTATGAATCGGCATCTGCTGCCAAAAACAAGCTTGCTTTGCGTATAGATGATTTATCCTCCCATTATATTGATATTACCGTCACGGAACTGGATATCAATAATGTCCATATGGGCCAGCAGGTAACGATTACCTTCGATGCCATCCCGCTGCGGGAATATAAAGGGTATATCGTCAACATTTCCAACGCGGGGGTTGTGGAAGACCTCACCGTGAATTTTGACCTGACGGTCAAAATGGAAGAAACGGATGACTCCATTAAATCCGGTATGATGGCTGATGTGGCAATCGTGACGGAGAAGGCGGAGGATACGCTTTATGTTCCGCAGAAGGCGATTTCTGTGGCCGAGGACGGGCTTACCCGCGTTGTGCATAAATTGATGGCGGATGGATCTTACATGGAAGTTCCTGTAACTGTCGGCATGACTTCAAAGGAAAACATCCAGATTTCTTCCGACATGCTGAGTGAGGGAGACGAAGTCATGCTGCATAAGGTCACTTCCCTGCTGAACAGTAATTTTACTTTCAGTAATATGTTTGGCGGCGGGAGAAATCCGATGATGGGCGGCGGAGCTCCGGGCGGCGGACGAAGGCCGAGACAATAAGGGAAAGGAGTCTGTCAGAGGCGTGCGGTGAGCAAAAGACAGAGAGGAAATGACTCCCGGGTCTGTGACTTCCGAAGCTTCTGACTGTAAAAAAGATGGGCGAAATTGGTGTTATTCACACGGAACATATCAGGAAATACTACATCATGGGTGATGTGGAAGTCCGCGCTTTGAATGATATCACGCTGGACATTTATAAAGGCGAGCTTGCGGCGATCATGGGCCCTTCCGGTTCCGGAAAATCGACGCTGATGAATATCCTTGGCTGTCTGGACCGTCCGACAAGCGGTATCTATAAACTGGGCGGAGAGCTTGTCTCCGAGATGAACGATTCACAGCTTGCGGATGTCAGAAACCGCAAGATCGGTTTTGTGTTCCAGAGTTTCAACCTCCTTCCCCGTTCAACCGCGCTGGAAAACGTACTGCTGCCGACGCTTTATTCCAGGAACAAAGCCAACGCCAAACAGCGTGCGGTCAATGCGCTGGAGATGGTCGGGCTCGGGGCCCGTCTGAACCATAAACCCAAGGAAATGTCAGGCGGCCAGCAGCAGCGGGTGGCGATCGCCCGTGCGCTCATCAATGATCCTGAAATCATCATGGCTGATGAGCCTACCGGGAACCTGGACAGTAAATCCGGTAAAGAGATCATGGAGCTGCTTATCCGTCTGAACAAGGAACAGGGAAAAACCATTATCCTTGTCACGCATGACCCGAAAATCGGGAAGCAGGTCCCGCGGGTGATTTCTGTGTTTGACGGGATGCTCGGGTCTGAAGAAGAGCAGGCTGAGCTGAAGCGCTGGACAGATGTGAATTATTCAAAGCTTGAATTGCTGGCGAATGACAAAGCGGCGCTTGGCTCTGATGCGGAGGATCAGCGTCCTGAAGGCACCGGCAGCGAAAAACCCGCTGAAAACAATGAGGTCCCGGCAGAGGAAAGTGAAGGAGAGGCAGAAGAATGAATATCACCACACTCATCAAAGAGGCGATGAACTCCATCACATCCAATAAGGTCCGGTCATTTTTAACCATGCTTGGCATTTTTATCGGTGTCGGGGCTGTGATCGCCATGATGTCAGTCGGTCAGGGTGCGCAGAATTCCATCACAGATTCCCTGAGTACGCTGGGAACGCAGACACTTTACCTGACACCCGGAAATTACACCGAAAATGTCCGGAATGCACAGAACCTGACGAACGATGATGTCGAAGCTATTTCGCGGCTGGAATGTGTTGATATCGCCGCGCCGGTGGTTTCCTCGCAGTCTTATACGATCTCTCAAAGCAACGGGAAAACCGCCAGTGCGACAGTCACCGGTGTGATACCCGGCTACCGCACGGTGGGTAATTATGAATTACAGCTGGGCAGTTTTATTACCCAGGATAACATTGACAACAAAGAAATGGTCGCCGTCATCGGGACCGAGATCAATGAATCTTTGTTTGGAGCCAAAAACAGCAGCTCGGTCGGGGAAACGATCCGTATCATGGGACAGCCGTACCGGGTCATTGGCGTACTTGAAGAAAAGGGAAGTTCCACGATGGGTACCTCCCAGGACCGGAATGTTTTTATTCCCCTTTCAACCGCCCAGTCCCGCCTGATGACGCGCCAGAAAAATACCGTCAGTCAGGTATCGATTTTGATCAAATCCGAGTATACGCTTGAGGATGCGCAGAAACAGATTGAAAGCCTGCTTCAGGAACGTCATGGGATCTTTGAAGGGAACCCGAATGATTTTACGGTGATGAATGTGCAGGAAATTCTGAATGCTGTCAGCACTATTATGAGTACCTTTACGCTGTTCCTCGGCGGTGTGGCGGCGATTTCCCTGCTGGTCGGCGGTATCGGTATTATGAACATTATGCTGGTCACGGTCAGCGAGCGGACACGTGAGATCGGCCTGCGGAAGGCGTTGGGTGCCAAGAAGGGGGATATCCTGGCCCAGTTCCTGGTGGAATCCTCTGTGCTCTCCCTGGTGGGCGGTCTGCTGGGTATTGGCTTCGGTTTGTTCCTGGCGTTTGGCATCGCGCGGATCGCGTCCGTGATGGGGACGGAGCTGCATGTTACGGTGAATCCGGTGATCATTCTGGGAGCGACCCTGTTTTCCATTGCTGTCGGGCTGTTCTTCGGTGTTTATCCCGCAAACAAGGCATCAAACCTTGAACCGGTCATTGCGCTTCGTTCTGAATAAACTCCGGTAAGGTGGTCATTATGGGTGTCAGGTCGGAAATCAAAAAGAATCTGCGGATCATGAGCTTTATCATGCTCCTTCTGGTTTCCGTGTCTGTGCTTTCCTCCTGTTCCCTGATCCCAACGTCATTATTGTCCCGTCAGCAGGAAGATCCCATGCCCCGGACAGAGGATATCCTTGTCCCTGTGGTCCGTGGCTCGATCAGGTCTTCACTCAGCTTTGTCGGCAATCTTCGATATAACCAGTCGGCGGCGCTGACCTGGAAAACAGACGGCGTTATCGATAAGGTTTATGTCAAAGCGGGGGATAAGGTTCGGAAGGGTGATATTCTTGCAGAGCTGGCGCCTTATTCTCTTTCATCAAATGTTTTGCTGGCCGAAAAAGATATGATCGAGCAGCAGGAGAAGCTGGAGGATGTGAAAGGGTCCGAATCTGCCCGGATGCAGGCGTATGTGACATTGAACCAGAAGGAAAGTGATTTGATCCAGGTAAAGCTGGCCCAGGAGGTACTTTATTATCCAAGGGCAACACGGGAAGAAATGGAGATCGCCTGGGATAAATACGCGCTTGCCCATCTGAATTTTAATTATGCCAAGCAGGACTATGACTATATTGTGTCGATGAATATCCCGTGGGAAGGTTCCGAACCGGAAATATGGAGATACGGCCGCAAGATCAACGGCGGTGATGCCCGCAGCGGCAGGGAACGGAAGTTTGAGGATTACCTGAATGCCTATAATGAGCTTGTTTCAAGCTATGAGAAATATGTCTGGACCGCAGGCAGGCCTACTGACACGGAGTACGCAGTAGCACAGGGAAATGTTGCCGTTGCGCAAATGGAATATGATAAGGCATTGGAAGATTATCTGTCTTACAATGTAATGCCGCGTGCAAAGGATGTTCAGGCTGTTGAGCTCAGCCTCAACAGCGCTGAGACCGTTTATCAGCTGCGGTATATAACCGCTCCGTTTGACGGTGTGGTCACTTCGGTTGACGCTGTCGAGTCATATTATGTGAAGAAGGATGACGAGGCTTTGCGTGTAGACGACCTGAGCAGTATCTACGTACCGCTCAATATTCCTGAACTTGATATCAGTGCTCTGTCTTATGATAATGAGGTGAATATTGTCGTTGACGCGGTGAAGGGACGAACCTACAGCGGGCATTTGTTTTCAATTGCTGATGCCAGTACCCTTTCTGATAACACGACTGCTTTCAGCGCCATGGTAAAGATCGACGATCCGGATGAGAATTTGAAAGCGGGTCTGACAGCGGAGGTCTCGCTGGATGTCCATGAGAAAAATAATGTTCTCCTTATCCCGGACACTGCGATCTCATATGAAGGCGGCAGTCCGTATGTGACGGCCGCGGCAGGTGATGAACATAAGTTACTGAAAATTACGACGGGCCTGTTTTCAAACGGCATTACAGAGGTGACTTCGGGGAATCTTCACGAGGGTGATCTGCTTGTTATAACTTCGATATCCGCAGAAGTATTGTCCGCGCTCGGGCTGGATCCTTCGGTATACATTTCTGCCGCGGATCAACCAGGTCCCGTTTTTTCCGGAACTGTACCGGCTGTAAAGGAAAATTCAGAGCGTGTGCGGCAGACACCGGAACCCACCGCCGCGGAAGTGCAGCCGGATCCGGACGAACCGGAAAACAGGCCGGTGCAGGATGGCGGTGTGCACGGGGATATAGACAGGCCCCGTCCGGAAGACGGTGCGACCGGGAATATGGACAGACCCCGTTCTGAAGGTGATCCGCCCGGCCGGAGGAACCCGCAGGGTCCGGATCAAAACCCGGATTTTGCACCGCGCAGGACCCCCGCCGCCGCTCCCGGCGGTTCCGGGGATAAAGGATAAAGAACCGCTGTCAGGATAAAACCTTTCACGGAATGAGTAAATAAGGCAGAGAGAATTTATGGATCATAAAATAGAAGTACAAAAGAAAAGCATATGGGGACCGATCCTGATCATCCTGTTGATCATCCTGATCTTTGCGGCAGCAGGCGCTTTTTTCGTGGTAAGGCTGAATCTTACTCAGCAGCTTACTCGTGTTGACTCAGTGATCTCGTCGCTTTCCGTGGCGACGACCCGGGTGAAAGAGGGTGTCTTTGACCTGACAATGAAGAATATTGTCGGGACGGTCCGTTCCGGCCGCTCCGTGGATCTGAACTGGCAGACCAGCGGGACCGTGGCAGAAGTGCCGGTAAAAGTCGGTGACCAGGTCAGGAAGGATGACCTGCTGGCTTTTCTGGATGAGTCAACGCTGGATCTGGATGTGATAACGGCTCAGCTGGACATTCTGGATGCGGAAGACGACTATAAAAAACTGATCAGTAATCCCGAAAAGATCGCTTCCACACTTTCCACCATGGTCCAGGCTGAGCAGACTTTGGAAGATGCCCAGAAAAAGCTGGACAGTATGGATATGTCCCGGGTGACTGATGTTAACCTGTTGATCGCCCGTGAGAGCGCTATTCTGGCAGAAGTAAAATACGGCAGGGCTCTTCTGAAATTTGAAGATCTCCGATATGCCCCGCTGGACTCGGAACCGAGGAAAAAAGCTCTGGGCGATGTCGGCGGTTACCGGACGGTCCGGGATAATGCTTTGGCGGAATACAACTGGTACCTGGGTGAGATCGATCAGCTTGAACTGCAGACCCGCGAGGCTGCGGTGGAATTGGCGAAGGCCGAGCTGGAGGAAGCCCAGTATCAGTATCAGAAGGCGCTGAACGGGCCGACAGAGGCGGAAAAAATGCAGGCTCAGGCGAAAATCGATGCTTATCAGAAAAAAATCGATTCGTCCAAGATCATTGCGCCTTTCGGCGGCACAGTCACACAGATCGATGCAAAACCCGGCGATGTGATCACTTATGATTCAAGTACCGCAGCCCGGAACATTTTTGCGATGCGGATCGATGATATCTCGACGTTTTATATAGATTTTACGGTTTCCGAGCTTTATGTCAACAGCATTCGGGAAGGCATGCCGGTCAGGGTCAGCTTCGCCGCGATCCCCGGGAAAATCTATAACGGAACGGTTTACAAAGTCTCGGATGTCGGGACGCAGAACGCCTGGAACATCACATTTAATGTCACGATCGCCATCGACAACGCGGACAGTGATATTAAATCCGGCATGACCGCGGACCTGACGATTGAGGTCGCCCGTGTTGAAGACGCAAAATACGTCCCTCAGACCTCGATCATTGTCAAAGACGGCAGATACGCGGTCAATTTGAAAAAACTCAGCGGGGAAATGGAAGAGGTTCCCGTGGAATTGGGACTGATCTCCGGGACGAATGTTCAGATCATCAGTGATAAGATCTCCGGCGGGGATGAAATCGAACTGGATGTGAACAAGAAAAATACCGGCGGCGGTTTTAATCCCTTCGCGATGTTTGGAGCCATGATGGGCGGCGGAGGCAATGGCGGCGGTCGTCCCCCCGGCGGCAATCGTCCTCCCGGCGGCGGAAACAGAAGATAAAGTTTGAAAAAGGATTCAGGTGTCAGGTATCAGGTGTCAGAGATGCTGATTTTCATGACTTGTTGGTGAATCTTGATTCGGATAATAAAAAAGAAGCAGCCGCACCTTTCTGTGGTGCGGCTGCCTCTTGTATTCATACCTGCCGGAAGCCCCTTACTGATTCACTTCCATGTGGGTGCGGATCTTGGCCGCGACCATGTCGAGGGCCGCGTGATTCCGTCCGCCGTGCGGGACGATGATATCCGCGAAGCGCTTGGAGGGTTCCACAAAAGCCTCATGCATCGGCCGTACCACATTGATATACTGGTCGCAGACTGATGTCACGGAGCGGCCGCGTTCTTCAATGTCACGCTGCAGACGGCGCATAAAACGGATATCCGCGTCTGTATCAACGAATATCTTCATGTCCATCAGATCCCGCAGTTCCTTTACCGCGAAGATCAAAATGCCTTCGATCAGGATCACCGACTGGGGCTCAATGTGTTCCGTTTCTTTGGATCGTGTGTGTTCCACGAAGTTATAAATCGGAATGTCTACGGGTTCCCCGTTGCGGAGCGTGGTGATGTGTTTGATCATCAGGTCCGTTTCCAGTGAATCAGGGTGGTCAAAATTGACTTTTACGCGTTCGGAGAACGGGAGATTACTCAGATCTCTGTAATAAGAGTCGTGTGAAAGATAAACGATCTTATTCGTCATCAAAGTAGCTACCAGTTCCCGGGAGAAGGTGGTTTTTCCGGAACCGGTACCGCCGGCTATGCCGATCACATAAGGTAGTTTTGCAAAAGGTTGTTCCATACTTTACTCCTCTTCATCTCCAAACCGCATACGCAGGTAGGATTCATAACGTTCCCTGCTGACGCGTCCGTCTTCCACTGCCCGGTGTACCGCACATCCCACTTCAGTCTCATCATGGGTGCAGTCGCTGTAATAGCAGTCTTTGACCAGGTCACGCAGCTCCGGAAAATATCCGTCAAGTTCTTCCGGTTCGATATCCCAGAGCGCCAGTGTTTTCAACCCGGGAAGGTCCGCGACAAAGCCGCCGTCTTTCAAAGGAAACATTTCCCGGACCACTGTTGTATGCCGCCCTTTTTCATTGTAATCCGAAATCTCATTTGTCCGCAGGTCCAGATCGGGATCGATGCGGTTGATGATGGTGGATTTCCCGACACCGGACGGACCGACCAGCCCGGAGATACGGTTTTTGAGCAGATCATGCACTTCACTGATGCCTGTGCCGGTTTCAGCCGAGACAAAAACTGTCCGGTAACCAAGCGGTTCGTAATCGCGGAAAAGCTCTCTCGCTCTGTCTTCTCCAAGGAGATCTATTTTGTTTACGATGATGACCGGGGTGATTTTCTGCCTCTCGCAGACCACCAGAAAGCGGTCGAGCATCCGCAGCCGCGGCTCCGGATGCGTACAGGCAAACACCAGCAGGACCTGATCCATATTGCTGATGAGCACCTGACGGTATTCGATTTTGATGCCGGTGGTCATGCGGATCAGTTCATTGGTCCGCGGCATAACAGATTCAATAATGCCGCTGCCGTCCGGAAGGATCTCGAATTCCACCAGATCGCCGATAGCGATGATATCCGTGTTTTTCCGGCCGCTTTTCAGCTTTCCGCGGATCTTGCAGACGGTTTGTTCTCCATCATGGAAGACATGATAGAACCCCGAGTGATATTTCAGGACACGCCCTTCCATAGGGATTATTCTTCACCCTCTTCGGTCGGCTCGATCTCCCATGGGGCACGGGTCGGACGCGGCGTGGCCGTATTGGTCGGTGTCGGGGAGAGTGTCTTTGTAATATAGACGCCGGTTTCCCAGCCGTAAAGGCTTTTCGCCTGGCCTTCGTAGTACAGTTCGATCACACGGCGGAAAATCGGGGCGGAAATGTCCGCACCTTCACCGGCAAATTCAGCCAGGACTGCGATGGCGATATCCGGTTTATCTTCTCTGCCTTCATCCGTGTAACCGGCAAACCAGGCGTTGGAATTCAGGCCGGTATTGGTCGATGCGGATCCGGTTTTGGCGTGGATGTTATATTTCGTGTTGATGAATACGTTATACGCTGTTCCCCGCGGATTGCGGACGACAGTTTCCATGGCATCCTGGATCATCTGAATATGTTCGTGGCTGACCGGCAGCTGTGCCTGTGCTTCGGGTTCAAACGCGGCTATGGTCTTTCCTGCCGCATCGACGATCTGTTCCACGACCTGAGGCCGGTAAAGCGTTCCGCCGTTGCCGATAGCGGCGACAAAGCGGGCAACCTGAAGGGGAGTGACCAGAAGGGTGCTCTGACCGATGCCCAGCTGGACCGCCGCAAAGACTTCATTCGGGTCATCGACGTTCCCCGGTTCTTCTTCAAGTTCGCCGATCCCGGTCAGAGATCCGAGCCCAAACCCCCGTGCCATGCCGGAAAGGGCATCCTTCCCGACCTGCTGATAAAGCTCCTTGCCGATCTTGTAAAACCATGGGTTGCAGGACCGCATCAAGGCTTCACTGAGGTTCAGTGTGCCGCTGGGTGCTGTATCATGATCCAGCGTCCAGTCGTGCAGTTCAATTCCGTCAAGTTCGTTCCAGTAATGGCCGCATTCATAGGTATCGGTGATCTCATAGATTCCGGTTTCCAGCGCTGCTGCCATACCGATGATCTTAAACACGGAGCCAAGCGGATATTGACCCTGCGTGGCGCGGTTGTACATCGGGCGGTCATTGTTATAAAGCAGATTTCCGCTGAAAAAGCTGTTGTAATTATTGAAATCAAGCAGGTTTGCGTCAAAGCCCGGAGCTGATGCCATGCCAAGCACACGGCCTGTATCCCGTTCCAGGACGACCACCGCGGCGTTCAATCCGGCTACTGCGCGCTGCAGGTCATATTCAAACTGCTCATCGTAAGTCGTGTAAATTGAATAGGGCGCTTCCGCTTCGGTACGGGAGAGACGGTCGATGGTGTTGCCTTCCGCATCAACGACGTAAAGCGAAGCACCGCGTTTGCCTGCCAGATATTCCTGTCCCCAGGCTTCGATACCGAGCGAACCGATGCGTTCATCCACACGGTAGCCCTGCCGCTGCATGTCCTGTGCTTCTTCGGCACTGATGGGCAGCACGTAGCCGATCATGTGTACACCGATGCCGCCTTCCGTATAATAACGGCCCGCGTTGTATTCTGTGACGTATACGCCGTCGTAATCATAAAGGTAGCTGTAGCGGGCTTCCATTGTATCGGCTGTGACTTCACCGATGACCAGGTATTCCGTCGGCTCTGCGCGGTTCATCATCTCGGTGATGACCTGCGGCGTTTTCCCGGTCAGACGTGAAAATTCATTGATCAGATTGGTCCAGTAACCGGCCTGCACCTGCGCGGGTACTACACCCAGCGCATAGGCACGGGTCTGATAAGCCAGCGGAACACCGTTGCGGTCATAGATCGTGCCCCGGGGAGGAACCTGGATATCCATCACCAGACGGTTCCCGTCCGTCAGTTCCGGCAAAACCAGGCTGTCCTGCCAGTGGATCTTCCATGTACCGTTTTCCATGACCAGGTCGATCAGGTTGTCCCGGCCAAGGTTCCCTGCCAGCACGGTTTCATAATTTACATGAAATGCGACCTGGGAGGAATTGGGGCCGGTGAGCGAGGATGTGATCTCGTATGTCAGGTTTTTCAGGGTCATCGAGACGGCTGCCTCATTATAGCGGTTCCGGAAGTAGTCCACGGAAACAGAGTCTACGGAAACCCGGCTCAGCAGGTCGTACATATCATAATAACGCTCCTCCTGCCATGCCTTCAGAAACGCATCTGCGGTGAGTGTCGGATCCGGGACTTCAGTTACCATCACTCTCGGTTCCGGCAGCGGTGTTGGTGTCTCGGTCGGAGTTGGAGTGTATAATTCGGATGGATCCGGTTCTTTTTTGATCAGACTGCAGGATGACAGCAGGATAATCAGGATCATCGTCAGGATGGTGGTTTTTTTCATGTATCAAGCTCCTTTAGGATCGGGTATATCGATGTCGTTAATGATGATCGAAGGTACATAATTGCATTGGTATTTTGTTCCCGCATTGCATGCGGAACGGATCTGCGGGAAGGTATCGTAACCGAAGCGGTGAAAAAGATTCCCGATATGGCATAGCGGGAATCCTACTACGGAGGCATAGCAGCCGCGGATCGATTCCACCGGGTGAAATTCATGGTTCTGGATCGCATAGGCGCCGGCCTTTCCCATAGGGTCACCGGAGGCAATATAATCCAGGATCTCCTCCCGGCTCATCTCCCGGAAGCGGACAACGGTTTCGCAGACTGTCTGCTGAATTTTGAGTTTCCCGTTTTCCTGGTGTCCCATCGCAACAGCTGTACAGACAAGATGGTCTTTCCCGTTCAGCAGCTTCAGCATTTCTTCCGCGTGATCCTCATCCCGCGGTTTCCCGAGGATCTGATGGTTTATATAAACAGTCGTATCAGAACCGATAACGAAGCTTCCCTCAGGTAAAGATCCTGCGCAGTGCAGCGCCTTCCCAAGTGCCATACGGCGGCAGTATGGGACAGGCAGCTCGCCGGGATAGGGCGTTTCATCTATATCGGCGGGCATGCTTTCAAATTCAGGCACGATCCAGGACAGCATTTTCTGCCGTCTCGGGGAAGCTGATGCAAGGATGATTTTTACATTCTCCATAAATAAAATTCTATCTTAAAAAAGTTCAAAGTTCAAAATATTATGGAAACTCTGATTATTTGGATTCAGGGGAGATTCCCGTCACGCCGGTCATCTCAGAAATGTGAGCAAATTCGTGAGCTGTCCGGGAAACTCAGGAAAATATCACACGGTAAAAATCATGTTTTTGGCTTTCGGGTGGAAATAAGCGTTAGAATATCATTAATGGGAAATTTGATTTTCCTTGCAGCTAAACCTCCAGACCCGATGTATGTGCATCTTAGCAGGGTCTGAAAGAATTCAGATGCAGTATTAAACAGGCTGACTTATCTGTCAGACAGAAAGGATTGGGAATGGTCCATTATTTTTTTCAAGCCGCTCTTGAAGAGACCACGGAAGTCGCTGAGCAGGTCGCCGAAACCGTCGCCGCGGCTCCCAATAACGACGCATTGATCGGGCAGGCATTACAGATCACCGCTATCGGGATGATCATCCTGTTTGTTTCATTGCTTATTCTCTGGGGCGTAATGGAGCTTTTGGTCCGTCTGGTAAAAGACGGTCCGAAAGAAGAAGCTGAGGAAGCAGCCGAAGCTATCGAAACCGCGGACGCGGACGACGATGAGAAACTCAAAGCCGCTGCCGCTGCTGCCGCTTATGTCATCGCGAAAAAGTAACTCCGCCCTGACGCTGATTGAATTAACAAAATAAGGAGATAAAATGAATCTTTCAGTAACCGTTGACGGAAAAACTTTTTCCGTAGCAATTGCAAACCCCAAAGCTGATCCGATGATCATCACTGTTGACGGCACCGAATTCACCGTCAGTGCTGATGCTTCCGGTGCTGTTTCCGCAGCTCCGGTCCAGTCCTTTGTTGAAGGCAGTGAAACCGTGACCGCCCCGATCCCGGGTGTGATCCAGGAAGTCAATGTAAAACCCGGACAGACTGTCAAAAAGGGTGACGTTCTCTTCGTTCTGGAAGCCATGAAGATGAAGAACAACATTACCGCCCTGCATGACGGCAAGGTCCAGACTGTCAATGTCGGAAAAGGCGACAGCGTTGCCCACGGTGATGTCCTGATGTCCTATGCTGTGAAACAGGCCGCTCCGGCTCCTGCCGCTGCCGCTGCCGCGAAAACCTCTGCAGCAGCTCCCGCTGCCGGTGCCGAAACCGTGACCGCCCCGATCCCGGGTGTGATCCAGGAAGTCAAAGTCCAGGCCGGTCAGTCTGTGAAGAAGGGTGATGTCCTCTTCGTCCTCGAAGCCATGAAGATGAAGAACAACATCACTGCCATGCGCGATGGCAAGGTTGCCACCGTTAACGTCAGCAAAGGCGACACTGTAACTCACGGACAGGCTCTGATGTCCTACGCCGGCTGAGAGGAGCAATTATGAATCTCAGCGGTATTTTTGACTCTTTTTACCATCTCAGCTGGCAGAATGGTGTCATGCTTGTGATTGGTTTTGTGCTGATCGCACTGGCCATCATCAAGGAATATGAACCGACTCTGCTGCTGCCCATCGGTTTTGGCTGTGTTCTGGCGAACCTGGGCATGGATTCCGGTGTCGGCTTCATGAAAGTCATCTATGACGCCGGTATTTCCACTGAACTTTTCCCGCTCCTCATCTTCATCGGTGTAGGTGCGATGATCGACTTTCGTCCGCTGCTGGCGATGCCGAAGATGGTCATCCTCGGCGCTGCCGGTCAGTTCGGTATTTACGGTACACTGATCCTGGGTTGTATTCTGGCCAAACTGTTCCCGCAGCTGGGCTGGGGTCTTGCTGAAGCCGCTTCCATCGGTACCATCGGTGCCATTGACGGCCCGACAGCCATTTATGTCGCATCCCAGATCGCTCCGCATATGCTCGGCCCGATCGCGGTTGCCGCTTATTCCTATATGTCCCTGATCCCGATCATTCAGCCTCCGATCATGAAGGCCCTGACTTCCAAGAAAGACCGCCAGATCCATATGGAATATGCTCCGCGTGAAGTTTCCAACCGCGCTGTCATCATCTTCCCGATGCTTGTCACCATCGCCATCTCCATCATTTCCCCGGATGCTGCTCCGCTGATCGCGGCGCTGATGCTGGGTAACCTGATGAAGGAATCCGGTGTTGTCGATCGTCTGGACAAAGCTGCTCAGAATGAGATCATCAATGTTTCCACCCTGTTCCTGGGTCTGGCAGTCGGCGGTACCATGACCGGCGAAAGCTTCCTGAACTGGGGCGTCCTCTTCATCATGGCCCTCGGTCTGCTGGCCTTCATCCTCGATACTGTTGCCGGCGTCCTGTTCGGTCAGCTGATGAAGATCATCACCGGCGGCAAGATCAACCCGCTCATCGGTGCCTGCGGTATCTCCGCGTTCCCGATGGCCGGCCGTATCGCTGCCCAGATCGCGCTGGAAGATGATCCGGACAACTTCATCCTGATGCATGCCATGGGGGCCAACACCTCCGGTCAGCTGGGTTCCGTCGTAGCCGGCGGTGTCCTGCTTGCTCTGGTAAAGGCATTCATCTAAAGTCATACTGATTCAAAACAAAAACAGAGGCTGTCGCACATCACTTTTATGGTGTACGACAGCCTTTTTCATAAATACCGTCAAAAGCAAATGATCCGCAACGGCGGGCGGTGCCGGCGGGAGAACTTCCCGTACCATGGAGATATTGCCGGGACCGGTCGGGCCGACCTTCAGTCGCTCGCCGGCTTTGGCGTTTTTAAATAACGCAAAACGACTCATCTTTTGTTTTAGGGAATCATCTGAATAACCGTATCATCAACGGAGTGATTCAGCAGCTTATACAGGGGTGTCGGGGGACACGCGTGAGCTGCGTGTGTCCCCTGACTGAATTAACCGGGACGCGGGGATCACTTTTACAGGCAGCTGACGCTTATTCCGCGTCCCTGCGAAGCACTCCCTCCCGATGGCTTTTAAAAAATATAATTTGCGGCAGCTCCTTCAATTTAAAGCGATTCAGAAAAGTCTGTATCTGAGTCAGACCGGAGGAAAAGGCTCAATCAGCAGACCAGGGTTTGGCCGCTGCTACGCGGCGGTTTTCATAGCCGCCTTCCGGACGTTCATCTTCACAGGTGACCAGTAAAAGAGAGTTTTCAAAGGGTTCAGCAATATTGAGGAGCGCGGCTGTATCGCTTTCTGATATCTTCTCATTTGTGTAAACCTCAAAGAGCTCCATGTTGCCGGCGGGATCTGTGATGAAAATGCGGTCACCGATCTGGAGATCCTGTAAAAAAGCGAAAGGACCGGCTTCGGTGGTGTTCAAATGGTTGTGTCCGGTAATGACAGACAGGCCTTTCCCCGGCATAGCGGTGCCTTCCAGCAATCCGGCGGAAGTACCAAGCCAGTCGACGGAATAATTCTTATCGCTGAAGGGTACCTGTACGATCGCTGTGGAGACGGAAAGCATGGGGATCTCCAGCGTCAGTTTTGTCGGTTTATAATCCAGATCCTTCGGCATAACCCCCAGAACCTGCGGTTTTAAGGCGGAGAAACCGGTTTTCGGAAGAATATCCATCTGAGGCAACAGACGGTAGAAAGTCAATTCCCGGCGATCCGGTTCCGATTCCGGTTCTTCCTTCGGTGTGTTGACGATCGAAAATCCGTCTGTCATATCTCCGCTGACCTCTGCCGAATAATATCTCAGGCTTTCATCAACGGTCCATACGATTTCAGAACCATCAGCATTGAATTTCGGCAGTCCCTCAAAGGTGATGAGCCAGGTGTTGTCATCCTGCTGTTCCTGTACAGTGATCGTGACAAAAATATCCTTTTCACAATCAAAAACGCTGAGGTTCGGGTCATCCGGATCTGGCGAATATGGTGAGGGAACGATCGTGCCGAGGTCATACGCTTCTCCGTCAGCGGAAAGGATCAGGGAAGAGAGGAAATTTTGCGGGGTCGGGCGTTTCCCTGCCGCGTTTTCTTCATCGTCCCATACCTTGGTGATGGTGAAACCGGTACCCGGTTCGCCGATCTCCAAAATGCCGTCATTGTAGATCCCTGCGCCGTAACCGAAGGCAATATCCTTGTATTCATTCTCGTATTCATTCCATGGATTTGTACCGATCTGGTTGTTTTGAATAATAACAGAAGCATTTTCAATACTTTTATCTGTCGGTGAAGATCCGTATACGTTTCCGGTCAGATTCAGAGGATTATTAAAGTCACGAATCGTCCACTGTGTATAAAACCAGGTAAGGATCCTTTCAGCATTATCTTTTTGCCAGTTATGGTATCCGCCATTAAACATTTTTTCAGAAAAAATAAAGATGCTGTCCTCATCAAGTTTTGCGACATCCTGCAGTGCCTGAGAAGGATCATTGGAATTGTTGGAAAATATCCCTGCACCATTTCTCGGGTAAAGATAGGTTTCGGAAACCGGTCCGGCGGCAATGCCTGCTCCAACCCCGCTCCATGGTGATCCGACCGAATTATTGAGTATGGCGGTGCTGCCCATTTTCAGATGGGCATAAGGACTGATATAAATAGCTCCTCCGCCGATCATATCCAGTTCTGAAATGATGGTATTCAGTGAATTATCAGCGAAAACAGCAGAACGGATTTCAGCCTGAACCAAATTTCGTATTTCTTTCTCAGAGAAGGCTTGGTATTGATCACAATAATTTTTTTCCCAATCGGTATTGTCTTTGAAAATTTCCCACAATTTGTCAATACTGCACATTGCTACATAATTGTTAAAATATGAAACACTTCCTCCATATGCAGTACCACCAAGCCCTACCGCACCGGTTTTATATAATTGGGATGTGTTACCGATAAATTTCGCGTTATCGATTTCCAATTCAGCGGGAGTCGTTTTATTTACTATTACATTATAACATGCATCGACAAATAAAGCCCCGGGGAAAAATTGTCCGTGATTTTCAATAAAGGAAGCGCCATCGATGATGATTTTCCCCCCTAGAAATTCTACAGCGCCGGTCCGTCCTTCGTTGTTTTTAAAGAGAACTTTACCGATATATAAGTCAGTATTATAGGTTTCGACTGGGGGGTTATAAATACTATTAAATTTATCTGTATCATTATTTATAAATTCAACCCCATCCTCAATTTTTATTATGCTATCAATAGCTGAAAAAGCTCCGCATCTGTTATCTGCAAAAACACTGTTTCCGCTGATCATCATATCAGATTTATTCAAAACCATATTGCTGCCATAACCAGTCGTAAGCATTTGTCCGCTGAGCGTTGAATCAATCCATTCAAGTCTGCTGTTATTTATTTTGATATTGTTTTGGGTTCCACTGTTTTTTGAAATAGTTGACTTGGAAATCTTTATTTGTGAATTTTCTACCCTAAATACCTCCTCTCCGGCATTACGGATGCATCGTCCTTCATAACTATCACAAGGCTCGACAAAACCCGTTTGATTATTCGTTATGAATGAATCTTCGATTGTCATTTCACAGTCTGCAGCCTGGAGAATGCTTCCGGAATATTCATTGAGATTATAATAACTGTCGTATACCTTTCCCCGGTTGAGGTTATTCCTGATGGACGAGCCGTTGATCAGATTGAATTTTCCTCCGCTGACCCTGATCAGTGCGGTCTCTATCGCATTATCAGCACCGCTGATTTCTGAATGATCGACCGTTACTTCGGCATTCTCTGAGACAACAGCCTCTCTGTTTCCAAGACTGGAGAGGTCCATCTTGCTGTTGGTAAGGGTAAAAGAGGCGCCTTCTCCCACAGAGACTGCGGGCAGGGCGGCGGTTCCCGTATCACTGAAGGTAATCGTGACATTCTCCAGCGCCAGATTTCCGGTTACGACCAGTCTCCCTTCACCGGAAAAAACGATATTCTGATCCCATTTCTCATCCCCGGAAACCGTGACCACGCCGCTGACAGGATTTTGGGGCTGTACTGCGGAAGCGGACATCTGCGGGGAAAGAAAGATGAAAAAGAATGCCGTCAGGACCAAAAATACTGCGGCTGTCTGAAATTTTGCTTTTTCAATTTGCTGCGGTTTCATAAAAGCACCCCTTTTTGAAAATTACAGTCATGTTTTCAATCAGGGTTATCGATCCGCAGAAGCCGGAAAAACGATTCGGAAAATGCAAAAAGATAACACCGCCTTTTGACAGGTGTTATGGATCCCCTGATATATGGAATAAATTATAAATGGTTTCGTCTAATTATTGTAATAATTGGCATGAATTTTGCATTGGCAGCACGAAAATACAGGAAATTTCTGCGGACGGCAGACCGGCATATCTGTCCCTTCCGAACTATGATAAAATATTATGCAGAATGGAAAAAAAGGACCTTGAGATCGAGCGTTTCCCGGTTGAGAAGAAACAGATCAGATACGAAGAACCGCCGGAACTGATTTTTTTCGATGTGGATGAGGACGCGGAAGAAGCGGATTTTATCCGGGTCGATGACTTGTTTGCTTCCGAAGCGGAACCGCTGCAAAAGCTTACCGGCAGTTTATCCTTCACGCTGTTTCCCGCTGCTTCCGGGGTGATCATTGACAGCCGTATGGCCAGGTCGATCCACAAGAACCTGATCCTTACGAGCATACGGCTTGAAAAACCTTTGGAAAAGGTCCGGATACGTCCGGCCTTCGCTCAATGGCAGATCGAAGTGCTTGATGATGAGGAACCAGAGTCTTTGATCCGTGAATTTCGAGCGGATCTGGAAGAGCTTGTCCATGCGGCGAAAAAGCTTTCAGAAAATGAACGCTTCTGGTCTGATAATTGTTTTGTAAGTCCGGTCGATAAGGAAATCTCTGACGAGACGATCATGCGTCTTGCGGGAATATATCAGAATGCGGGATCCATAACTGAAATGAGGCAGAAATGACAGAAACTTTATACCTTGTAGATGGCCACGCGATCGCGTACCGCGCTTATTTTGCGATCACCAGCGGACAGGATACCTCCCGTTGGATGACGCCGGAGGGCGAACCGACCGCCGGTACCTACGGTTTTGCCTCGATCCTGCTTCGTCTGCTGGAAAACAACCATCCGGATTATCTGGCAGTCGCCTTTGATATCGGCAAGACCTTCCGGAATGACCTGTTCCCCGCCTATAAAGGAACCAGAGCCAAAATGCCGGATGATCTGCGCCTTCAGATCGGCCGCATGAAAGAACTGGTGGATACGCTGGGTGTACCGCGTCTGGAGGTGGAAGGGTTTGAGGCAGATGATGTACTCGGTTCCACTGCCAAACAGATGGCGGCAAAGGGCTATGACGTAAAAATTATTACCGGGGACCGTGACCTGCTGCAGCTGGTGGATGAACACATTATTGTCTCTCTTCCCGGCAGCAAGCTTTCAGACGCCAAAGATTACACACCGCAGATGGTCAAAGATTTTCTCGGTGTGATGCCGGATCAGGTGGTCGATTACAAAGCTCTCGTCGGGGATCCTTCCGATAATTATCCCGGTGTCCCCGGTATCGGTCCGAAAACCGCGGTGACGCTGCTTGACACATACGGGACGCTGGAAAATATTTACGCGAATACCGATAAACTGAAGGGTGCCGTTAAAACAAAAATCGAAAACAACCGTGAAAGTGCTTTTCTCAGTCAGGACCTTGCGCGGATCCGCACCGACCTGCCGGAATATTTCAAAATTGAGGAATCTTCCACCGCCAATATTGACTTCCCCGCGATGGACAGGCTGTTCCGGACGCTCCACTTCAACACACTGCTCCCGAAACTGAAGAAACTTTCTTCCGCATATCAGGATGATGATGACCAGCCATCCCTTTTCGGGGAAAGTGTCCTTCCGCAGGAAGAAGAGAAGGCCTACGAAAACCATACGGTCATCGTTGACAATGAAGCCGCACTGGATGATCTGGCTGCGAAACTGGGTTCGGCTGAAATGATCTCCCTGGATACGGAAACGACCGGTGTGGAACCGATGGCCTGTGAGCCGGTTGGATTCTCATTTGCCGTTGAACCGGGAACAGGATATTACATCCCTGTCGGTCATAAAACCGGTGAAACACAGCTGCCGGTGGAAACCGTAAGGGAAAAGCTTGCCTCTGTCCTTGCGGATGAAAAGATCGCCAAAGCCGGTCATAATATCAAATACGATATGATCGTGCTGGCACGCTGCGGAATGCCCGTCAGAGGGATCCGTTTTGACAGCATGATCGCGGGCTGGATCCTTGATCCGGAATCCCGCCAGCTCGGACTGAAACCGATGGCAAAGTCCATGCTCGGGATCAAAATGACAGAGATCGAGACCCTTATCGGTAAAGGAAAGCAGCAGATCACCATGGATCGGGTCCCGGTCAAAGAGGCTGCGCCTTACGCTGCCGCGGATGCGGAGGTGGTCCTGCAATTAATACCTGTCCTCCGGGAAAAAATGCGGCAGGAACAGACAGAGCACATCTTTGAAGAGCTGGAGATCCCGCTGATCCCGGTCCTTGCGGATATGGAAATGCGCGGGATCCTGCTGGATCGTGATTTCCTCAGCCGGATGTCTGCTGACCTTGCGGAACGGCTCGCGGCGCTGGAGAAAGAGATCTATGATCTGGTCGGGTACCCGTTTAACATCAATTCAACGCAGCAGCTTTCTGCAGCGCTGTTCAATACGCTCGGGCTGATCCCGCCGCGGACTGCGAAGAAAACCTCCTCAGGAAATTATTCCACTGCTGCCGATGTGCTGGAGGAAATGCGCGGTGTGCATCCGGTCATTGAAAAGATCCTCGAGTATCGGGAGATCGGCAAATTGAAGAGCACTTATACAGATACACTGCCGGAGAGCATCGATAAAAATACCGGCAGAGTCCACACCTCTTTCAATCAGACAGGTACGGTCACCGGCCGTTTGGCTTCTTCATCTCCCAATCTGCAGAATATTCCCACCCGCACAGAGCTGGGAAAACAGATCCGGACTGCGTTTACGGCAGGACCGGGCTGTAAACTGCTTTCGGTAGACTACAGCCAGATCGAACTGCGCATCGTTGCGCATATGTCCGGGGATGAAGCCATGATCGCGGCATTCAATGCGGGTCAGGATATCCACGCGGCTACTGCCGCGGCGATCTATCACTGCGAAATCAGCGAAGTTACTGCGGAGCAGCGGCGTCATGCGAAAGCTATTAATTTTGGCCTTATTTATGGGATGAGTGCTTTCGGCCTTTCCAGGTCCACAGGGCTGACACCTGCGGAAGCATCTGCTTTTGTGAAAGCATATTTTGATCAGTTTCCGAAGGTGAGTGACTTTCTGGAAGGCTTGAAGCAGACTGCCTCGAGTCAGGGCTGTGTCCGGACACTGGCAGGAAGAAAACGTTATTTTCCCAATTTAAAGCGGGAAATGAATTACAATTTACGTAACAGAGAAGAACGCGAAGCGATCAATGCGCCGGTTCAGGGAACCTCTGCGGATATTCTGAAAGCAGCAATGATCACCCTACCGGCGGAACTGACAAAACAGGGACTGCATGCTTCTATTCTTCTCCAGGTCCATGATGAATTGATGCTTGAAGTTCCGGACGAAGAGCTGGAATCAACGCGTAAAGCGGTACAGGATGTGATGGAAAATATAACGGTGCTTTCGGTTCCGCTCATTACGGAAGCGAAAAGCGGCAGTAACTGGGGTAATTTATTGAGAATGCAGCAGCCGGTCAATTAAATCAGGCTGAATTTGTGATCGTCTGCTGTTCGCTGATAACTGGAATATGACTGAAAGCTTTGAGAACGAAACAAAATATCTTGAGATGGCCATTCAGGGGTCTCTTGAGGCTTTTAACAGTCTGGTGACTTACTATCAGACCGCTGTCTATAATACTGCGCTGCGTATTATGTGCGATGAGGCGCGGGCGGATGATATTACCCAGACAGCGTTCATAAATGCCTGGAAACATATCGGAAGTTTCAGCGGAACTTTTTTCAAGCCCTGGATTTTGCGTATCACGATCAATGCCTGTTATGATGAACTCCGCCGTCTGAAACGCCATCCTGAACAGGAGCTTGTTCCGCAGTCACAGGACAGTGATGAGGAAAATGAAGACGCTCCATGGCTTATCGATCCGTCAGAATCCCCGGTGGAGCAGATCGAGCGGCAGGACCGTCAGGAAGCGATCAAAAGCTGCTTTGAAAACCTGCCTGATGTCTACAGGTCGGTATTTATGCTGATCGATATCCAGGAAATGGATTATCAGGCTGTTGCGGATATTTTAAATGTACCGTTGGGAACGGTGAAAAGCCGTCTTCTCCGGGCACGTCTGCGGATGCGGGATTGTCTGAAATCCAAAGGAAACTTTTAAGCACTGTTGAACGTTAACCGCTCAATAGAATGGTGATACTATGACGGAACAGCTTTCTAAAAATGACTACGAACTCATAAACAGCTATCTGGATCAGGAACTGGACCGGAAGGATGTGCTTAAATTTGCGGGGCGCATGGCGGAAGATCCGAAAATCAGTGCTGAAGTTGAAGACCTGATGAAAGTTAAAGCCATGGTGAAAGAACTTCCCACCGTGACGCCTCCCCGCAACTATATACTGACCCGCGCTATGGCGGAAGAAGCAAGACCGAAACCCTGGTGGGAACGTCTGTTCCCTGTATTCCGTACGGCGGCTGCTTTTTGTGCGCTCGCTTTGGCTTTTACCTTCCTTTTCCCGATGTTCCGGCAGCAGCAGAGCAATGAAAAGTCAGCGGCTGAAGATCCTGCTTATTCTGAGCCTATGATGGCTGCGGATTCAATGGAATATGCAAATGAAGAACCGCTTTATGTGGAAAAGTCACTTTCATTCTATGATGAAGAGATCGTTCTTGATGATCGTGATTATGCCGGTGCAGCGGAAGAGTCTTATCATGCCGTTATGCCCTCTTACGGCGTAATGGGAGGGAACCCCCGGATCGAATATATGATGCGCCAGGAACAGAACCAGAAAACGCAGAATACCATTCAGGATCCTGCTTCGCCGGTTATTCCGGAGGGGTATATCAGCGTTGAGGAAGCTTCTGCCGCACAGCGCAGCCTGGCGGTTAAAATGATTCTCAGCGGCGGTCTGCTTCTGAGCATATGCGCTCTGATCATTTTGCGTGAACGGCAGAAAAAAATGCAGCTTTAGGAAAACGCCGGTAAGAAGAAATCATATTTCCGTCACGTCGTCCTGTTTGTATACCGTAAATCACAAACTTGTGTCTGAATAAAAGAAACTGATAACAATTTTTTCAAAAATACTATAAAATAGTAATATCGGAGTTTGACTGACGGACGCTCAACGGCGTTTCAGGAGGACTATATGCAATTTGTAATCATTTTTGCTTTGATCGTTTCCATTTTTGCTGTGATGTTTGCGCTGCAGAACCCGAATATTGTTCCGCTGCATTTTGCCATTTGGGATTTTCAGCAGCCTTTGGCATTGTTTCTGCTGATCGCGATGGCAATTGGTGCGCTGATCATTTCCATTCTGACCATTCCCGGCTGGATCAAGAGCCGCCAGATGCGCAGCAAGCACCGCAAGGAAGTTGCAGAGCTTGAAGATAACCTTTCCAAATACCGCTCAAACCTGATCGATGCACAAAACAGCAATAAAGACCTGAGACAGAAGATCCTCGAGATCGAAGGCGCCAAAGAATCTCTGGAAAGAGCTCAGACCAAGCTGGAAGAAGAAATCAGTGATCTTCGTGAGGCTCTGGACAAGGCAGATATCACCACACAGGAAGCGCAGCAGGCCCGCAAGGAAGCCATAGATGCCCGTGATAATATCAATCTGGCTTTGCGTGAACTGGAATTCAAACTGGATGCCACTGAGGAATCCAAGGATACCTATAAAGATTTGCTGGATAAGATGAGCAATGCCATGCCTTATGCTCTCCCGGGCCAGGGCGGTGAGATCGATACCCTGATCGAGGAAGCTGCTTTGGATGGAATGCCAACCTCGATGCAGGCCGGATCTGCTGAACCTGCTGCAGCCGCAGAGACTGAACAAGCCGCTGCAATTGAGCCCGCACCGGAACCTGAACCGGAGCCTGAGCCGACACCTGAACCGGCACCGGCACCGGTAGTAGAAAAGCCGGTTGAAGAGAAAAAGAAGCGCTTTTCTCTGTTCTAAAGTGATTTGAAGCAAATCAATAGGGACAATTTTCGTCAGACTCTTTTGAGCCGGAAAATTGTCCCTGTTTATTCATCAGGAACTGACTTAAACCTGATACGTGCAGCCCGGGCTGTTTATCCGGGAAATATAAGAATCTTTAAAATTCATAAATTACCGTCCGGATAAAGTGCTCCGCAGGGACGCTGGAAGATTCTTCCGCCCCCGGCTGACGCCCGGTCCGCGCCTGCTGCGCAGCAGCATAAACCCGGGAGGGCTATTTATTATTTAATCAGGATTCCTTTTTGTTTCGACATATTCGTTGAAAGAGAAACTGTCGAGTTTAAGGAACTAATACAGAAGGGCTTTCGTTAAAAGCCTGAATGAAATAATAGGGAAAATACTGTTCGTTTCACCATGCAGGACAGTCTCACGGCAATTTCGTGTTTCACCGGCAGCGTCACGGCAGAAATTCCCCGTCATTTTGCAGACATAAAGATTGAGAGGTATTTGAATGATGAAAATGAAGGCATTAAATATATTTTTTGCGGTTCTGAGCTGCATGCTCGTCTTTTCCGGTGTCTATGCCCAGACGGAAGAGGCTGTGATGCTGACCTCTGTGAAAACCGAAACCCCGGTTTCCCGTATGGTTTGGAATGAAACCGGTACGGTATTGACTCTGGTGAGCAAAGATTCTGTGCAAAATATTGCTGTTTCTTCTCCATCTGAATCAGAAAGCTATAACCTTGGCGAAAAATCCTATATGTTCATTACTGTCAGTGAGGCCGGTGTTGTCGCCGCTCTTTCAGACGATTGGAAAACGATTTACATTTATGATCCTGAATCACCCGAAAAAGATATGAAAACGATCACACCGGGTTTCAATCTTCTTTCCGTTTCTGTTTCGAAGGACGGTTCCCGGATCCTTGCGGATTCTGCTGAAAAGATCCGTACGCTGGTTTATGATGCGGCGGACGGTTCCCTGGTCTATGATCTGGACGGATTTGAGACGGCAGCGCCTGTCTATGACTCTTCACTTTCCGCGGACGGAAAAGCGTGTCTCTGGCATTCACGGGGAACCTTTGCACTCCAGAATACGGAAGATTCTTCCTTCGGCAAGACCATTTCCCTGTGGGATTTCGCTTCATCCTATGAGCTCTCTCCGGACAACAGTACACTTGCGGTCGGGATCATCAACAATGATTATGAAAATGGTACGGTTATCTTCTTTGATCCGCTGACCGGGGAAGAAAAAGGCAGGACGATCCTGGGAAAGACCTCCCCTTATGAAGTCTCCTACAGCGATGATGGTTCTGTCCTTTGGGCCGCCGATGCGGAGACAGTTTATTGCATCGATCCGAAAACCTTCGAGCTGGAAGCACAGGTCACTTTAGCCGGCGGCGAAAACCGGACCAGCCGGATTGCCGCGTCTCCCGACGGTAAATCCGCTGCCGTTCTGCTGAATAACGGCGATCTGCTTTTAGTGTCAAAATAAGTTGACCGGCTGCTGACTTCAAATTACTCACTGACGGCTGCCCGCTTCACTGCCCGCTGCCTGCTGCCGACTGCCTGCTGATAATATGATCGAAGTAAACGAATCGATAAAAAATACACTTGCGACCCTGCCGAAAAAACCCGGCTGCTACCTGATGAAAGACGCGGATGATAAGATCATCTACGTCGGGAAAGCCATCAATCTGCGCAACCGGGTCAAATCATATTTTGTCAATGATTCAGGACATACGGAAAAGACCCGTCAGCTCGTCAGGCATATTGATCATATTGAGTGGGTAGTGGTGGAATCGGAGCTTGAGGCGTTCATTCTGGAAATGAACCTCATCAAACGCTACCGTCCCCATTACAATATCCAGCTTAAAGATGACAAACGGTATCCCTATATCAGGATCAGTTATCAGGATCCATATCCGAAGATTACCGTGACCCGGCGCATGGTGCATGACGGGGCACGGTATTTCGGTCCCTATACCAGTGTCTGGGCGGTAAATCAGACGCTGGATATGCTGCGTAAGGTCTTTCCTTACCTGAGCTGCGACAGGGAAATCACCGGTAATGATCAGCGTGGGTGCCTGTATTATGACATCAAACTCTGTTCGGGCCCTTGTATCGGTGCCATTACGCAGGAGGAGTACCACCGGATGATGGAGAGTCTCGGTGATTTCCTGGAGGGAAAATCAGACGAGATCATCAAAAAACTCCAGGCGGAAATGAAGGCGGCTTCGGATAAGATGCTATATGAACGTGCGGCTATGCTGCGGGATCAGATCCAGGCTGCCGCACGGGTGGTTGAGAAACAGAAGATCGTTTCTTCTGAAGACATTGATTCAGACGTGATCGCAATTGCCCGCTCGGAAGATGAGTCCTGTGTGCAGATGTTCTTTGTCCGGTCAGGGAAACTGATCGGGCAGGAATATTTTGTCCTGGAAGGCACAGCAGGAGAAAATGATTCCGAGGTGCTGGAGGCTTTTATCCGTCAATATTATGATCAGGCTGCCTCGGTCCCTCCGCAGATGCTGCTGCCGACAGATCTGGAAGAGACAAAGATCATCCATCAGTGGCTGCGGCAGAAACGCGGCGGGAAAAAGATCGAAATCAAGGTTCCCCGGACCGGAGACTCAAAGGATCTGATCAATATGGCCACGGAAAACGCCATTGAGACATTGCGTGCTCTGAAGACCCAGTGGACCAATGATACCAGCAAGCAGAATGAAGCCCTTGCGGAGCTGCAGAATGCTCTGGGACTGCCGCAGGCCCCGAACCGTATGGAATGCTATGACATTTCCAATACACAGGGGACGAATTCTGTCGGGTCCATGGTTGTTTTTCTGCAGGGTGTTCCGGCGAAAAAGCATTATCGCCGTTTTAACATCAAGACCGTGGAAGGTCCGAACGATTTTGAGAGCATGACCGAGGTCCTGACCCGGCGGATCAAACGCTGGGAAGCCTCTAAAGAAAAAAACGCTGAAACCGGCGGTAAGGCGGATGAATCCTTTGCAATGCTGCCGGATCTGATCATTATGGACGGCGGGAAAGGCCAGCTTGGCAGGGCAGTCGAGGTGCTGGATGAATTTGGTCTTACGGATAAGGTTCATGTGGTCGGGCTTGCCAAACGGGAAGAAGAACTCTTTCTCCCGCATCAGTCTGAATCGATCCTGCTGCCCCGTCACTCACAGGGCCTTTATATGGTCCAGCGCATCCGTGACGAGGCACACCGTTTCGCCATCACGAATCACCGCAATCGCCGTACAAAAGCCGGCCTGGCTTCACAGCTGGAAAAGATTCCCGGCATCGGTCCGGTAAAACGTAAAGCCCTGCTGAAAAAATTCGGCGATATCGAAAGCATCGCAAATGCCCCCATTGAAGAACTGGCCGTGGTCAAAGGGATCGATATCGATCTTGCGCAAACCGTCCATGATTTTCTGAATTCAAATCAGTAACTGTTCGTCATTCTGTACACGAGGAAAAGCTATTTTATGAGTGATTTATTTGACCTTTCAAGATTTGATGAATACAAAGAAGACAACCGTCGGGAAGTGAAATCTGCAAAAACCGGACTTCCTGAATCGTTATGGGAGACGTATTCATCTTTTGCCAATACCGAAGGAGGGGTAATTATTCTTGGAGTAAAAGAACAGAATGATAAAAGCTGGTGTACAACCGGACTGAAAGATGCATCTAAACTTGAAAAAGAATTTTGGGATCTTGTTAATAATCAGCAAAAAATCAGCTTTAACATTTTGACAGGCAAAGATGTTAAATCCTATACCATAAATGGTGATGTTATCCTTGTCATCAATGTTCCCATGGCACATAGAGAACATAAACCGATTTTTAAAGGATCGAATATGTTTACCGGTACCTATCGCAGAAATGGTGAAGGAGATTATCTGTGCAGCAAAGCTCAGGTTCTTTCTATGCTAAGGGATCAGACCGAAGATACTGCTGACATGAAAGTAGTCGATATTTTATCCTTGTCAGACCTGAATCAGGATACGATCCGTGGGTATCGTAATATGCATCAAAATACATCGGAGCGTCATCCCTTTTCGAGGTTGAATGACGATGAATATCTGCGGAGTATTGGTGCTGCAGCAATTTCGGAAAAGGACGGCAAAATGCATCCAACCGGAGCGGGATTATTGATGTTTGGAAACGATTATGATATCGTGAGAGTATTTCCGGAATATTTTCTGGATTATCAGGAACATCTGGATCCGTCTATTCGCTGGACTGATCGTCTTTGGTCTACTGCAGGGACCTGGTCTGGAAATGTGTTTGATTTCTTTCTAAGAGCTTATAACAAGATCGCAATGGGATTGAAAATTCCCTTTAAAATGGAAGGAATTCTTCGGGTGGATGATACTCCGGTCCATAAAGCTGTTCGAGAGGCATTGGTGAATTGTCTTTCGAATGCTGATTATTATGGTGTTCGCGGTGTTGTAATTAAGCGGACACCGGATCAATTGATATTGGAGAATCCTGGTTATATTCGAACCGGAAAAAGGCAAATGGTTCGAGGTGGTGTTTCTGATCCTCGGAATAAGACTATTTTGAAAATGTTTAGTCTTCTGGATATTGGTGAACGAGCCGGCAGTGGTGTTCCGAATATTTTCAATGTTTGGGAAGATCAGGGCTGGCCGGTACCTATGATCGAGATGGAAGATTCTCCCGATAGAACACGTGTAACTCTAATTTTTAACGAATTGCCAGCTTTATATTTAGCGGAAGGGCCGGAAAATTTGGTAAAAGGGCCAGAAAATTTGGTAAAAAGGCCAGATAATTTGGTAAAAGGGCCAGATAATTTGGTAAAAGGGCCAGATAATTTGGTAAAAGGGCCAGATAATTTGGTAAAAGGGCCAGATAATTTGGTAAAAGGGCCAGAAAATTCGGTAAAAGGGCCAGAAAATTCGGTAAAAGGGCCAGAAAATTCGGTAAAAGGGCCAGAAAAAACGAACAATTCAGATCAAAGAATCGAATCAGTTCTTTATCTTCTCAATGAAAATCCTTCTATATCACGAAAAGAATTGGCTGCCAGACTAAACATTACGGAAAAAAAGGTTCGAACTGTAATAGAATTATTGAAAAACAAAGGATATATCCATCGTGTAGGACCGGACAAAGGTGGTAAATGGTTGATTGACCGAAATGAATTTGATTTATCCGATTTTTTTGATTGAAAATAAAAAAAAGAGCAACTATTCAGAAAAGGGCACACGGTGACTGGCACTTTGCTGCGGCGAATCCCGCACGAAGGGCCTGTCATCCGTGGTGCGTCACCTGCTCCTGAACAATTACGATGTTTCTTTGGAAATCATTAAATTATCTCTGATTGCGGCGGGACTTGTTATAATGATAGTATGGAAAAGAATGTTAAGTCACCACGGCGTATTGCTGTCACATGGCATCCCAGTCTTGCGGAAGCGCATGTGCTTTCTTCGGAAATAGTTTCTGTAATAAAACAACAATATGATGTGGAATATATTGAGTCCTTTTCACTCAATGACAGCAAATTCCGGGAAGCACTCAGCGAAGGAAAATATGATTTGATGATCGCCCTTGGCGGCGACGGGACCATGCTGCGGGCGGGAAAGCTCGGCGCTCCGGTCCATGTGCCGGTGATGGGCGTAAATCTCGGCCATTTCGGATTCCTGGTGGAAACACAGCGCAATGAGTGGAGGTACCGTCTGGATGACCTGTTTTCCGGGAACTGGGATACTGACAAAAGGATGATGATCCATGCGGAACATTACCGCGGTGAGAATAAACTCCATTCCTGGGAGGTTTTGAATGATATAGTCCTAGCGAGGGGACTTTCAATACGTCCGGTGCATCTGTTTGTCCACATCAATGATATCGAGCTGGCTGAATATGTCGCGGACGGGCTGATCCTTTCAACTGCCACCGGTTCCACATCCTATTCCCAATCCGTCGGCGGGCCGATCCTGCGGCCTGATATGCGCAATATGCTGCTGACGCCGATTTCCCCGAACCTCTGTGTGGATCGTTCACTGGTCCTGCCGGATACGGACACCGTTACCTTTATACTTGGCGGAAACGTGGAAGCGGTCATTTCCCCGGACGGATATGATGGCGATGCGTTGGAATTCGGAGACCAGATCCGCGCGAAAGCCTCGGAACATTCGGCGGAATTTGTCCGTTTTGAAGATAAAGGTGTTTTTTATCGAAATATCACACGCTATATGCAGCGTAATCCAACCATAGGAGGAAAGCGTTCATGACTGAAGAACTTCATGATGAATATCAGGTGTGTTATAAACATCCTGACAGAAAAACATTATTGCGCTGCAACAAATGCGGCAAGCCGATTTGTCCGGAATGCGCTGTACAGACGCCGACCGGTTACCGCTGTAAAGACTGCATCAAATCTCAGCAGAAGGTCTTTGATACTGCGGAAGGGAAAGATTATATCATCGGTGCTGCCATTGCCGCGGTGCTTGGTTTTCTCGGTGCCTTTTTATTCCAGATGATCACATTTCTGCCCGCTTATATTACGGCTTTGATCATCAGTGTGGCCTGCGGCAGGCTTATCTGTGCGGCTGTGCGTGCTGCCGTTAATAAACGGCGTTCTTCAAATCTTACGAAAACGGTCGCCGCTGCAGCCGGGGCGGGTGCTTTGCTTGGGGTCCTGCAGAATATTATCGTGAATATCAATATCATGTCGTGGGGAGCGACAGGTTTTGAGCTGGGTTGTCTGATTCAGATCATTATCGATATCGCTTATATTGTTATTCTCTGCGGGACGATCCTTGCCGAGATGAGCGGCATGGTGTTCAGAAGGTAAAGCTTTATGCTTAAAGAGATCAGCATCCGGAATTTCGCCATCATCGAATCCCTTGACCTGGAGTTCACAGACGGTTTTAATGTATTCACCGGTGAGACCGGGGCAGGAAAATCGATTATTCTGGATGCCTTGTCTATTGTCCTGGGTGAAAAAGCCGATAACAGCTTTGTACGTGAAGGTACAAAGAGAGCTTCCATAGAAGCGGTCTTTGACTATGGCAGCCGCAGGCTTGAGATCACAGAAATTCTGGAAAGGGAGGACCTGCTTCCTGATGACGGCATTGACGAGGTTTCACTTTCCCGTGAGATCCGTCTGGAAGGCAGAAGCTCAGCCCGCATCAACGGGCACGCTGTCAGCCTGTCAGTCCTTCAGGAGGTTGGGGCGCTGCTTGTGGATATTCATGGCCAGTCTGAACACCTCTCTCTGCTGAAACCGGCTTCCCATATCCGTCTGGTGGATCAGTTTGCCGGTAATGAAGAACTGCTGAAGGAATACCGCGGCCTGTACCGGAAATACCTTTCCGTTGTGAAAAATTTGAAAACCCTGCGGGACGGGGAAGCGGAAGCATTGCGCCAGCAGGATATCCTGACATATCAGGTGAATGAGATCAACAGCGCGGAGCTTTCAGCGGAAGAGGAAGAAAACCTGACACGTGAACGCGAGCGGATGCAGAATTCAGAAAAAATCGCGAAACTGCTCCATCAGGGATTGACTGCTCTTCAGGGGCGTTCGGATGAACACCCCGGGATCCTTGATAAAATGGATGAGCTGGACAGCGCCCTGGATAGCCTGGTTTCTTATGATGACAGTCTTCAGCCGCTTTATGACGCGGTAGTGAACGCGTCGGATCAGATGAATGAGGTTCTGGACAGGCTGCAGCGCTACAGGTCAGGTCTTGGTTTCAGCTCCCGCCGCAGGAACCAGATCGAGGAACGCCTTGCGCTGTATTTTTCACTGAAGCGTAAATACGGCGGGACGGTTGAAGCTGTGCTGGCCTTCGGGAAGAATGCGGAGCAGAAGCTCTCACTCATCACGGGAGCGGGAAAACAGATCGAAGAGCTGGAAGCTGAAAAGGCTCATCTGCTTGAAGGACTGTCTGATCTTGCGGTCCGGCTTTCGGAAAAACGTGCTGCTGCCGCTCTCCGGATCTCAAAAGGTGTCGAAAAGGAACTGGATGATCTCCGTATGGCAGCGGCCCGGTTTGAGGTACTGACAGACGCTGTTCCTGACGCGGACGGTCTGACGGATGGTAAAGGAAATAAACTGTCTTTTACCGATACCGGCTTTGACCGGGTCGAATTCCTGATCGCGCCCAACCCGGGCGAAGGACTGAAGCCGTTGGCAAAAGTAGCCTCGGGCGGTGAAACTTCCCGGCTGATGCTCGCGCTGAAGAATACACTGGCTCAGGCAGATACCATTCCGACCATGGTTTTTGACGAGATCGATCAGGGTATCGGCGGCAGGATCGGTGCGCTGGTAGGTGAAAAGTTATGGGAGCTGAGCCGTTATCATCAGGTGATCTGCATCACGCATCTGCCGCAGCTGGCTGCTTTATATGACAGCCATTTTCATGTTCATAAGCAGATCAGCGATAACCGTACGCAGACCGTTGTCACCCGTTTGGATGCGGAAAAAAGTCTGCATGAACTGGCTTCGCTGCTCGGGGCGGATAACGGCGAAAATGTTCAGGCTGTCAAAGCGATGCTGAAAGAGAGTTCGGATTTCAAGGCTCAGCGTACAGGTAAGGACGGCACTTCCGCGCTGACAAATTAGAGAAACAGAGGCTTGTATGGGAAATGTGATGAATAAAAAATGCTTGTTGATTGGTTTGCTGATGTTTTTATTTTTGGGTATGATGGCTTGTACGGTCTCGGGACAGGCGATTCTAACGCCTACACCGGATCCGGATGGCAACATTTTTTACATCATTAAGGACAATGATTCCTGTATGAGCATCTCTCTGACCATGGGGATCGACCTTCCTACACTGCGGCAGCTGAATAACCTGGACGAGCAGTGTACATTGATCGTCGGTACAAGGCTTTTGCTGGGACGTTATGAGACCCCTACCCCCACGCCTGGTCCTTCTCCCACCCCCACCCCGATCACGCCGACGCCCACACCCTATAACGGTTACGGACAGGTGTGTGTATATCTATTCGAAGACGAAAACGGTGACGGCATCGTCGGAGAATTCGAATACGGTGTCAGCGGCGGTGCGGTCAGTATCACAAAACGGAACGGATCCGATAACTTTACCGGGCTGACGGCAGGTGACGATCTGCTTTGTTTTCCTGAGGTCCCGGAAGGTGATTATAATATCTCTGTCGCTCCGCCGACAGATTATAACCCGACCACCAATATGAATTATGCGCTGACAGTTAAAGCCGGTGATAATTCTCAGATCAATTTCGGTGCTCAGAAATCCTCTGTCCTGGAAGAGGCGGAAACGCATGTTGAGACGGAAAACCGCTCTCCGATCATGCTGATGATCGGCGGCGGTCTGATCCTGGCCGGGATCGTTATCTTTATCATATTCGGCGTTCTGAAACGCAACGAGGAATTGTAGTAATAACCGTCAAAAGATGATAAATATAATAAGACGTTTTATGAGGAAAATTTGCCCGTAAAGCTGAGCGGGCTGAAAAAATGGAACAATATCAGAATAATTTTGATGACATTCAGGCTTTGATCAATGTACTCCCGCAGAAAATCGCGGAGGTGATCAACGAGAACGGAAATCTTGACAAATTAATTGAAGTTGTGATGGATGTGGGACGTATCCCGCTGGCCCGTTATACAAACGGGGATCTTCCGCTTTCCGCGGAGGAAGTGACTTATGAAGATATCGACTCAGTGGTGGAAAAGATCGGCACCTTTGACCTTGACAATCGTGCCGGGATGGAACGGACGCTGCACCGCATTTCTGCCATCCGCAACCGGCATAACCGCATCATCGGGCTGACCTGCCGGGTGGGGCGGGCGGTTTTCGGTACCCTGGATATCATTGCCGATTATATCAACTCCGGGAAAAGTCTGCTGATCCTCGGGAAACCGGGTATCGGCAAAACAACAATGCTGCGCGAGGCGGCGAGAGTGCTCTCCGCCGGTAAACGCGTCATCATCGTTGATACCTCGAATGAGATCGGCGGTGACGGGGATGTACCTCACCCGGCGGTTGGGGATGCCCGGCGTCTGCAGGTGGCACAGCCGGCGCTGCAGCATGAAGTGATGATCGAGGCTGTTGAAAACCATAACCCGGAAGTGATCGTCATTGATGAGATCGGGCGTGAGCTGGAAGCTCAGGCTGCCCGGACTATCGCCGAACGCGGCGTGCAGCTGATCGGGACTGCTCATGGGCAGACGATCAGCAACCTGTTGATGAATCCAACACTTTCCGATTTGATCGGCGGGATCGAGTCTGTCACACTATCTGATGAAGAAGCCAAACGCCGGGGGACCCAGAAGGTTGTCCTCGAACGCCGCTCCCCACCCACTTTTGACGTGCTGGTTGAGATCCGTCAGCGGAATCAGGTGGTTGTCTATCAGGACGTGGCGGAAGCCGTGGATGCCCTGGTCCGCGGGATCGAGCTGCAGCCGGAGCTGCGGACAAAAAGTTCAAAAGGCCAGATCATTCGTGAAAAAGCACCGGCTCCTGTTTTGGAAGGGACCGGTTTTACCGGGAATAATGCTCCCTCAGGCGAGGGAAAGAAAGGCAAAAAAACACTTTCCCGCATGCAGGCGAATATCGTCGAGATCAGCGGAAAGAGTAAGTCTGCTTTGACGGAATTGAAGCAAACTGAAGCTGCGGTGAAGGCGGTTGATCCGGAATTTCATAAGGAAACGGTACGGGTTTACTGTCATGGCGTCGCGCGGAACCGCCTGAATGATGCGGCGGAACGGCTGGATGCGCCGGTGATCGTTGTCAATAACCTGGAAGAGGCCGACCTGCTGATGACGCTTCGTCCCTATTATCGTGAACGTCAGAAGGTGATCGTGGAGGCGGAAGAGCGCGGTATCCCGATCTATGTCCTGCGCTCCAATACCACTGCGCAGATCGAGTATACACTGGCAAATGTGCTGAAGATCGAAGTGCAGGATCAGGCTTCCAACTGGGAAGATGTTGAAGACGAAACGATTTCCGCGATACGCTCTGTCCTTAGCGGTGAGGTAAGCTGGATCGATCTTTCTCCGGCGAACCGCTCTATCCGGCGAATCCAGCAGGAAATGATCGAGCAGGCAAATCTGGTATGTCAGCCTTTCGGTAAAGAACCGAAACGCCGGCTGCGGATATACAGCAATTCCTGACAGGAGGATATAAATGTTTATTACAATAGAAGGTCCTGATGGCGGTGGAAAAACCACACAGATGAACCTGCTTGTTCCCGCACTGGAAAAGCTTGGCTTTGATGTGGTTCGTACGAGGGAACCGGGCGGTACACCTATCGGTGACCAGATCCGTTCGGTCATTATGGATATGAAAAACAAATCCATGCATCCGCGTGCTGAGATCCTGTTGTTTTGTGCCTCAAGAGCACAGCTGGTCGAAGAGCTGATCAGACCCTCACTGGCTGCCGGAAAAATCGTCCTCTGTGACCGCTATGCTGATTCCACGATGGCTTATCAGGGGTATGGTCATGGACTGGACCGCGATTTACTGAAAACGCTTCTGAATTTTGCCACCGGCGGGCTGAAACCCGATCTGACCATCCTTCTGGATATCTCTGCGGAGGCGGGTCTCCGCAGGCGCATCACCAATCATGATGAATGGAACCGCATGGATGACTATGCCCTGCAGTTCCATGAACGGGTCCGCAATGGCTACCTGAAAATGGCTGCCGAAGAACCGGAACGCTTCGTGATCATCAACGCCGACCGTCCCAAAGAAGAGATCCATGAAGAGATCGTCTCTATTCTTAGGGGGAAAATATAACTTATCCCTGGCCGAAAAAACCGCGGCAAATGCCGGGAAAAGAACCTTGAAAATTCAAAAGAACCGTCAGTCTGATATCATGCTGCGCAGGGATATCAGCAATCTGTCCCGTAAGGGACAGTGGGGCGTATACAGATGACCTGGGCCTGGGTGTCACGCCAATAATGTCGCCGGTGTAAAAAGCTGTTTTCCATCGGCCTCATCTCCAAAGTATTCCGTGGGTATAGTCTCTTTTTTTCGTGACATCAGCAACTGTTATTGGATACCTGCGATGGAAAAGGTTGTCAGGACAGCTAGTGACTGATTGAGCAGCCCGTAAAACCCCGCCAACAACCCGCGGAAAAGCATGTGTTGAAAACGGGGGTGTCGGGGACAGCGGGTGACAGATTGAGCAACCCGTAAACCCCGCCAACATCCCGCGGAAGAGCATGTGTTGAAAACAGGGATATCAGGATAGTGGGTGACAGACTAAGCAGCCCGTAAACCCCGCCAACATCCCGCGGAAGAGCATGTGTTGAAAACAGGGATATCAGGACAGTGGGTGACAGACTAAGCAGCCCGTAAACCCCGCCAACATCCCGCGGAAAAGCATGTGTTGAAAACGGGGATATCAGGACAGCGGGTGATAGAATGAGCAACCCGTAAACCCCGCCAACATCCCGCGGAAGAGCATGTGTTGAAAACAGGGATATCGAGACAGCGGTTGACTGAATGAACAGCCCGTAAAACCCCGCCAACATCCCGCGGAAGAGCATGTGTTGAAAACGGGGATATCAGGACAGCGGGTGACAGATTGAGCAACCCGTAAACCCCGCCAACATCCCGCGGAAGAGCATGTGTTGAAAACAGGGATATCGGGACAGTGGGTGACAGATTGAGCAGCCCGTAAAACCCCGCCAACAACCCGCGGAAGGGCAAACATCGAAAACGGGGGCGTCGGGGGCAGCGGGTGACCGAAGGTCAGCCCGCGCCCCCGACTGAAAACCTGGGCGCGGAAAGATTCTTCCGCCGCCGGCTGACGCCCGCTCCGCGCCTGCTGCGAAGCAGCAAAACCTCCGGAGGGCAATATGCCGTTTGATTAGGACTTGAATTATTCGTCGAAAATAAATCGAAAAAAACTGTCAAATTTATGTAAATTCATCTGCTCTTCTGCGGAATAAATGCGATAAAATTGTTGTGATTGTTTAAAAAGTCTTGAACAGGCTTACTTTCGATGCTGTGTGGCAGTATTTTTGAATAATACTCCCTTCAGAGCATCGGCAAATCTAAACATAAATTGTGAAAGGCATTGTAATGAAAAAAACTTCATTCTTATTTGCTGTGTTGTTCGCTTTGATCCTCACCTGCGCTGCTTTCGCTGCGGATGGTGAATGGTCCGCCTGGGAAGCTGATCTTTCCGGCGCTGCAGAGATCAAATGCACATTTGCTGAACCGATGGTAAAAAATGAAGATGTTGAAGCCATCCTCGGCGATGTTACGGAAGATGACTGGTCTGTCGGTCCGGAAGATGCACTCCTGACATTAGTGGAATATGCAGATTTCCAGTGTCCGTACTGCTCCCGTGCCGGTCTGGCCGCGATCGCATTCCAAGCTGCCCATCCGGATGAAGTGCGCTATGTATACCGCCACTTCCCGCTGAGCTTCCATGAAAAGGCTCCCATGTCCGCTTACGCTGCCGATGCTGCTGGTAAGCAGGGCTTTTTCTTCGATGCCGAATACTGGCTTTATGATACACAGGATATCTGGTCCCCTATGGAAACGCTCGATGAATTCGAAGCCTGGCTCCATGAAAATATTCAGACCGAGCTTCCGGAGCTGGATTATGACCAGTGGGCTGCTGATTTTGAATCCGAGGAAATCCGCAGTGTAGTGGATGCCTCATTTGATGAAGTTGCCGCTTCCGGAATTATCAATGGTACGCCGACTTTCTTTGCCAACTTCTACCAGGTCAATATGGATCCCGAGGTCCTGAATCAGTATATGAGATTGTTCGATATGCAGAAAAAATACCGGACTGCCTGCCCTGTGGTCGCTGTGGAAGAAGGGAAAGACTATCGTGCCGTTCTGCATACCACGGCCGGTGATGTCGTGATCGATCTCGATGCCGCGGAAGCTCCGAACCTGGTCTCCTCCTTCATGCTTCTCGCAAAAGACGGATTCTATAACAATAATGAATTCCATCATGTCATTCCCGGTTTTATTGCTCAGACCGGTGATCCGAGCGCGACCGGTGTCGGTCTTGCCGGGTATTATCTGCCTGATGAAAATCTGAATAACGGAGGCTTCAGCAAAGCAGGTGCTGTTGCGATGGCAAATACCGGTGCAGACAGGAACGCTTCCCAGTTCTTCATTGCTCAGGATATCGCTGAATATTTCCGTTCCGTTTATGCTTCCGGCGATCTCACGGAAGAGGAATTAAACGCTAAAGTGGATGCCCGCGTGAATGCTATGGACGCGAAATATTCCGTGTTCGGCCATGTTGCTGAAGAATCTCTCGAAATTCTGCCGAAGATCGACCAGAAAACCGTGATTGAAAGCGTCGATATCGAAGTTCGCGGTTGATTTTGATTTTTGATCAGGTATCAGCGTGCGATGAATATTTTTGTATCCGGCCCGCTGATGCCTGTTTTTTTTAATTTCAGGAAAAAGAAGAATGAAAAATATTCACATTTTATTATTTTCTGTTTTGGTGATGGTTCTTGCCGTCTTTGGCTGTGCAGCGGCGCAGTTTGATTTTTCAGCCGATGATGCAGAGGAAAATCCGTCAGCTCTGGATCTGCTGCGGGAACGGGATGATGACCTGGTCGTTGTTGAGCGGAATGGAAAGGTCACTTGGATCTCCGGTGATCTGACAGACACCGTTGTGAAGGATGAAGACAGTGCGTGGAACGCTTTTTCAGAACTGATCCCTGCGCTCGGCGCGGATGAAAATACAGAATTCAAACCGGATATTGTCCTGATAGATGACAGCGGTTATTCATACTATACATATCTTCAGTTTTATAACTTCATCTCGATCATCGATTCTGTCGCGAAGCTGATCGTTGATCCGCAGGGCCGTGTGGTGGCGGTCAGCGCGAATATCACGCCCTTTGATCCGGAGTTATATGACTTTGAACAGGTTGTGGATGAAGGTACCGCCCTGCAGATCGCCATGGATTATGTAAAAGAAAATGATCCGCTCCATCAATATAACTTTACAGAGAATATGGATACAGCTTTCCTCTCCGTCCCTGTGGATGGCATAGATGAAAGTCCTGCCGGTGCTTCAATGAAGGCTTTTTATATCTTCTACTCCAACAATCCCGAAGCCTCCAATGATAAGCACGACATGCCGATGCTGGCTCATTATGTGACCATGAGCGGCCTGTATGCCGGTTCCCAGCCCTGTGCTTATGTTGGTGACAAAAGCGCGATGAGCGGTACAGACACTGACAGCGTTTTCGCCGGCATGACCGCGGATACCTGGACCGGGACCGTGACTGATCACAGCGGAAATTCGCGCCAGATCACTGTCCCCGTGATGAAGGACGCGAACGGTGTGACCTGGCTCGGCGATTTGGATCGGAAGATCATCGTTGCGGAATGTGCGGACCTGATGCAGGATCAGCCGATGAACGAAGCAATGCTGAACTCTGCGCAGAATGGATCCTGGCCGGACAAAGTTCTTATGGCTTATGAAAACTACATCAGGGTCTGGGATTTTTATAACGAACTGGGTTGGAAAGGCCCGGATGGCGTTGGCAGTCCGATGGTGATCCTGAACAACTATGTGGACGAAAATCTGGAACCGGTTGATAATGCGGTCTATATGGGCTATGACAATGGGTTCCATCTTTTTGCCACCAGTGAATTGAATAATTACTGCGAGGCGCTTGACGTGATCGGGCATGAATACACCCACGCGGTCACTTCAACTGCCATGACCATGAACCTGTATCTCAATGAATACGGCGCCATCAACGAAGCCATGAGCGATATTATGGGCAACATTATCGAATACAGCCTGAAAGCCACGGACGATACCGAATGGCTTCTGGGTGAAAACTCCGGAGATGCGGTCCGCAGCATGAGTGATCCGAATGCCTACCAGCAGCCGGCGTTTGTCGGTGACCAGTATTGGGTCCCGAAAGCCGGCGGATACAATGAAGATATGGATTACGGCGGTGTGCATACCAATTCCGGCCTGCTTAACAGCGTTGCCTACAGGCTTTATAAGGAAGGTATGACGATCGATGAACTGTGCCATCTGTTTTCCGGTGTTATCTGCGGTTTGATTCCGACAACCGGAAACATGGAAATGAGTGAGCTTCTGCTCTTCAGTGCAAAAATCAGCGATCTGGAAAAGTACAGCGATCTGATCGAAAAGGTTTGCGGGGAGATCGGTTTCGGCATTAATGCCGATATGCTTGTCCATGTTCCGGAAGGGTGCGGACGGCTTGTGATGTATATCCCGCAGACCGAAAGGCTCGACCGTAATAAAGCTACACTGATGGCGATCAATCTTGCGGAAGTCTTTAAGAGTATGATGCTAAATCCCGACATCGATCTTAATGGTATGGATGGTATGGATGATATGGATCAGGATGATATGGCAAGCATGCTGGTTATGATGAATATCATGAAATCCTCCAGGACCACCTGGGCCGATTATGAAACCGGGATGGTCGTGCTGACGCTGCCGGAAGGTGACTACTCGCTCGT
>CACYHU010000022.1 GCA_902774215.1 uncultured Chloroflexota bacterium | reverse complement strand
CTTCTCGGTACATATCAACACATTTTTTCTTAAATTCATAGCTGTATTTCATAAAAAAACCCTCCTTACTGGTTTGTCCAGTAAAGAGGGTACATATCAAAATCTGCATTTGCGACAGCCTCTTTTTGTTTAATTTAGTGTCAATCAAACCGGTTTCTTCTCTGATTCTGACGGGAAAGGGACCGGTTTTCATTTACCGGTCCGGAAAGGACCCGAATGGACATATCTGACACTAAACAGCTTTTTGAGATCTATGTCTTTATCTCCAAAATGGAGATCCCACCGCAGCAGCAATCTATTGATCAATTCAAAATCACTCTTTTGCCCGATTGCCTAAATCAGGAAGAAGAATTCAACTCATAGATGAAGAAAAAAGGTTGTTCAGCCTGAATGAAAAGATTATTCTCTATTTTTCACCTTCCGAAGAAAATATTTCCGGAGTAAAACGCTTTCTATATC
The DNA here is from genome assembly GCA_902774215.1 of uncultured Chloroflexota bacterium. Taxonomy (GTDB): domain Bacteria; phylum Chloroflexota; class Anaerolineae; order Anaerolineales; family Anaerolineaceae; genus Flexilinea. The sequence continues at coordinate 32,613 of CACYHU010000022.1, read as the reverse complement.
AAATTTTAGAAAATTCTGCTCCGCCATACATTATCGCTTATGGCATTCGAAATGAAACCGGGGCATGCATATATCGTGTTGAAACGCCTTATTAATTTTTTTGCATTACATATATTACGGAATTATATATGAATAAAGACACGTTAGAAAAATTTGACAATTACCCCATTTATGACTCTATAATACGAGGAATAAAAGATATAACGAAATTAAGAAATGAAGCTTTTATTAAACGTTATACAAATCCAGTCCAGGCGGATTTAGAAAAACGGTATAATAGTTATAAGGAAAAGTTCGACGATATAACACGGATTAAACTCAAATTAAGTAAAGGAGAAATATGAAAAAATTTTTTCTATTGATTTTTATTGGTTTTATTTTCCTGAATAGTGGTTTAATTGCCAAAGCTGAGGAAATTATACTTACAGATGACCCTATGCTAAAATCATTTCCTGATTTTCCGGAAAAAGATGAAGAAAAGATGACAAAATCAATTACATCTGTCTCGGATCTCGTCGAAATCAGTGACGAGGGATATGGTATTTTAACCAGAGAGGGCTTGGCGATTGGTTATACACTTTCAGATGATTTTGTTTACGTGTTCACACAGGATCTGGTTCATCAGCTTGATCTGTACTTAACTTTCTATGATAATCCGATTCCGGTCATTCTTTCATATGTCTATAATGGTGTTCATCTTAACATTTTTGACCCAACAAACCAAATAGATATTTATGTCATAATAAGTGAAGCGGATTGGGCTTCTTTATATCCGGAATCCAATAATCTGTCTGAAAGCGATGTTGAAAAGCTGCTGTCGTTTTTTTCCAAAAATGGATTCCAAAATGCAAAAGATTCTGCTTATGCAAAGGTAGGTGGTAATTATTGGCTGATTTTTGACTGCAGTGATACAGAAGGCTTGGTCTATATGTATACTTCCGTTGGGGGGCATCAGATTCAGGTGTGCTATGAAGCTAAGAAAAATAAAGAGGTTCAAATCGGATTGAAATTGATCAATCAACTGGATATTATTCAATATAAATAATGAATTTCCGGAAATGAAAACAGGAAAATTAAATGAAAAATGTACTTTTATTTTTGATGATCATGATTTTGCTTATGTCCAAAGCAGTCAATGCAGAAAACGATAAATCAATATTAGATATGATCGCTGAAATCACAGATGAGCAGACAATACCAGAAGAGAACTCTGAGGATGGTTTTGATAATAATGTAACCGCATCTAAAGAGGGCAGTATAACAGTAATGATTTATTTATGCGGAAGCACACTGGAAGAACTAACAGGCAGTGCCACAAAAGATATAATTGAAATGATCAATTCTGACTATAATCCGGAAAAAGTTAATGTGGTTATCATGGCCGGTGGGAGCAGAAAATGGGCAAACCGACAGATTCCAGATGGAACGACGGGTGTCTATTATCTTATCGGAGATAAATTTCATACATTGTTCAATGATGGAAAAGCATACAATATGGGTGATCCGACAACACTTTCGAGATTTCTGACAGTTGTTGAGGAAAACTTTCAGACTGAACATTATGCTCTTATTATTTGGGATCATGGTGGTGGTTCGATCAATGGTATATGCCAGGACGAAAATTTCGAAGGAGATTCTTTGACAATGGCTGAATTGGATACCGCATTCCTGGCCAGCCCGTTTACTGGGCGGAAACTTGATTGGATCGGGTTTGATGCATGTCTGATGAGCACAGCTGAAACAGCAAAAGTTATTGCCCCATATGCCAACTATATGATCGCTTCTGAAGAAACAGAACCGGCAGATGGATGGAATTATGTTTTTCTGAAAGGTCTGGAAAAAGATGTGTCAACCGAGGAAACTGGCAAACGAATCATTGAGAGCTATAATTATTCGGTTAAGCAGAAATATAACACCGATAATGAATATTATATGTCATGTATCAATCTGAATAAAATAGGGGAACTTGTTGACAGTATTGATGACTTTTTTGAGGATTTTGATATCACAAGCGAGAATTACGCAGAGATGTCAAGAGCAAGAAGAAAAGTAATCAGTTTTGGAAGAGATGTAAATTCAATGAATGATCCCGACCTTGTTGATCTTGGAAACATGATCAAATTTTTTTCGGAATTCGGAGATACCAAAAAGGCAGAAAAAGTATTAAAAACTATTATGGATACAGTTACAGACTATACACCCCAATCTTGTGGTGCTACAGGCCTTTCTGTTTATTTTCCGTTCAATAATAAATATGCTTATTCCAAATTTATGGAAGTTTACAACACAATTGATTTCTCAGATCCATATAATGAGTTTATTTCAACATTTGGACAATATTTAATATCTTCTGGTAACAACACATGGTCTGTGCTGAGTACGATTCATGATGTAACCGGTAGAGTGATTCATTCCCGTTTCAAGATCGATCTCACTGAAGAGCAGGTCGCAAATTTTGGCGATGCATCGCTTGTTGCACTTCAAAAATCACCGGAGGCGGAAACATGGCAGTTGGTCGGTATACAAAATGCAGGTATTGAGAATGACCACTTCTTGACCGGTGAATATGAGCATAAAAACCTGTTTTTTGCAGATTTATTAGATGAACCGCTGCATCATGTTGCAATAATATTTGAAGATATGGGTGATGGTTTGATAAGGTTCCCTGTAACACTCATAGACGAACAAAACAATGAATTTGATGCGATTATGGTAACTCATGGAAATCTCAAAGATGGAATTACCTATTTTCCGGAGCAATTTGCGCTTGAAGATGGTATTGATTTTTACTTGTTTGATGAAGCAATTAATGGGTATTCCCCCCGTCTTACAGCTGACCTTACCCAATTCAGCAGTATAAGATATATGGTGTACGAAAAAGAAATGACATATGAGGATGAGGCACTCCTTTCTTTCGACCAGTGGAATGTTATCAACACGGTTTCTTTTGAACTTCCGCTCGATAAGCAATGGAAACTCATTTTACTTGAAGATGAATTAGATACTGAATCGCTGTATATAGCTTTCCGGGTCACTGATATTTATAACAATGTTTTCATGAGTGAACCGACAAAACTTGTTGGGGGATCAATTCCTGGATTAGCTATCGAAACTGTTTATGACGATCAGAATTCAGCCATTATTGACAATGAAAAGTTCAGCGCTCAGGACAGGCGAATTTCCTGTCGGATTATAAATATTTCTGACAAAGAAATGATTATCTTTGTGGATAATTTTACAGTAAATGATGTATCAGTTGATTCTGAAGTGGAAATTTTCGGAACAGGGCCAGGTTGGGGACTCGTACCAAATGAAAGTCAGCTAATGAGTGTAGTACTGCCTTGGGATAATGGTGAAAATATTACAAAAATTACTTATGATATGACTTTCTATGATCCTGATGGAGAAGTGATTGGTGTGATTCCCGTAACACATGCTATAATTCAGTAAGAGATGGTGGGAGTATTGTTGCAAATCATATGCATTTTGTACTGACAAGCAGGGGCTATCGTGTTTTTTTGGATATGGATAATCTTGGCAGCGATGATTTTGATTTGGCATTATTTGATAAACTAAAAACAATAAAGATTCTATGATTATTTTATCTTCTGGAGCACTTTAGCAGTGTAATAATCCAAATAACTGGATTCGAAGAGAATTGGTTTGCGCTTTGGAAAACAGAAAAAACATAATCCCGGTCAGGATGGATAGATTTTCTTTCCCGAAAGAATTATCGGAAGAAATTGACAACATCCGTTCGAAAAATTGTTTCAATTATGATGTCACACATTTTTCGACCGATATTGCCAAACTTGAAAAAATATTTGAAATCAAAACCGGTAAATCTCATTCGAAAAATTTTCATTGGGACCTGTCTGATGCTTGTTGCTGCCGGTATACTTGTTTATTTTTCTGGAAGACAGCCCGGTTCCGGAATATTATCAGAAACGGAAATCAATAGTGCGGTAATCATTTCTGAAACTGCAACAAAACAACCGGTCTCTAATTTTTATCTACCGGACTACACTCCGGATCCGGCAAATATTAATTTTGAAACTGTCTAGACGAAAGAGATGAATCTTTTGATGTTGATGCCAAATTTCTGTCTGAGAATGATATGGATGTTGAACAGATTCCCATAAAAAATGTGATTATAATCCGATAAAAATACTGAGGCACGTGGAAATGTTAAAAAAAATAAAAAAAATATGGGGAAAATGCTATGTTCAATTATTTCTGATTATAGTCCCGGTTTCTATGGGATTGGTTGGCTATGTTGCTTATTACAATGCAATTACCCCGAAAGATGATTGGACATTATGGACTCCGTTTACCAGTTCACTCAAGCTATTTACATTTATAATGATAAATAGTATAGGATAGATAGGATGGAAAAAACAGAATTTAAAAAATTAGATCGGCTGAATAATGGGAAATTTACGTATATTTTGCGGATTGTATTCCACATATTTATAATTTTTTTCTGTTTGGGATTTTCGATTATTTCACTTCACAAAATTGCCTATGGAGATAATTCCGCACGAAAACTGACCGTTATGGTATATATGTGTGGCAGTAATCTGGAGAGCCTGAATGGATCTGCTTCGGAAGATATACAGGAAATGAAAGACTCCGGGATCAGCAATGAAATCTCATTACTGATCATGGCAGGTGGATCAAAATCCTGGTCCATGGGATTTGATTCGTCTGAAACAATTATTTATGAAATCAGTTCCCGCGGCAGCAGGATAGTAAAAACCCTTGATAAAAAAAATATGGGAAGCAGCAGAACTTTGACAGAGCTGCTTGTTTACGGTAAAGAAAACCGTCCTGCTGAAAATTATGCTTTGATCTTGTGGAATCATGGCGGCGGTCCGTTGGAGGGTGTTTGCTGGGATGAATTGTTTTCCGGGGATAGTTTGAATTTGGATGAAGTTACAGAGGGGATCAGACATGCAGAACTTGGGAAAAAATTGTCCTGGATCGGATTTGATGCCTGTTTGATGAGTTCCCTGGAAGTAGCCGCTGCTATGGAACCGTATGCGGAGTATATGATTGCATCTCAGGAAACCGAACCGGTTTTCGGCTGGAATTACGCATTTTTATCTGGAATTGAATCTGATTCCAATGGTGCGGAAACAGGGAGTCGGATTGTGGATGCATATTTTGATGGGCAGGAAGAAAATAGAGATATTTTGACTATGTCATGTACGGATTTGAGCAAGGCAGCCAAAGCCGTGAAAGCTATGGATAATTATTTCTACACTCTTTCGGAATCTGTCAGCGAGGAAACATTTGCCTTTATGTCGGGTGCGCGTTTTGAGTCAGTAGGTTTTGGTGAAAGTGTCCGTGAAAATAGCAATGACGGTTATGATCTAGTGGATGCAGTCGGTCTGGTTTCCAATTTGGATTTGTACGGTGAAAGTGAGTTGCAGAAATTGCTTCGTGAAACGGTTGTATACGCTCGATCAAACAGAGAAGGGGCAAACGGACTTTCTTTATATCATCCTTATTTTAACAAAGAGGATTATCTCAACCATTGGCGAGATCGTCATGCCCGTCTGAATTTCAGTCCGGCTTATACACAGTATATCAAAAATTTCGGAACGATTCTGACCGGTGCGGAAATGGTAGACTGGAACGGGATGGAGACGAACTATAATGGGAAAGATGAGCTGGGACAGGATTTGATAACGCTAAATCTGACACCGGAACAATCTGCGAATGTCGCCTCGGCGCGTTTGTTGATTCTGGGAAAGTCTCTTGATAGTTATTCACTAATTTTCTCCTCAGCTGCATCTCTGGAAGGTAATACGATAACCGGTTATTTTTCACAAAAGATCTTATATGCGATAGATCAGGACGGCAACACTCACGGTCCTTTAGGGTACCTTACCACACCCGATGGGAAATATAATGTGTTAACTGCCGTATATTATACTGAAAACCCAATGGATCTTTTGTTGTTTTCGAAGGAATCAAACAAAAGTAAAAGTGTACATTTTTTTTGGGAATCATACAACCAAAGTTCATCGCCCAAAATTATCAGAAAATTAACTGAGGATGAAATAACAGGAAGCATGACAAATCGTCTTGATATTTCAGAAGATGATTACAACTACATCACCTTTTGGGATTTGAGCAGACAATTGCCTGCACGCAGGGAAAATACACCTCTTCCCGGATTTTTTGATTGGTATGATTCCCCGAAAGACGATATTTTTCATTCGGTCAGTTTACCGAACTGGGAACTGCAGTTTCTTCCCGATATTCCGTACTCTAAAGATATGTTTGCAGTGTTTGAAGTGACAGACCTGCAGCAAAACAAATTCTGCAGCGAACCGGTATTGATACCTGATGATCAAAAGATTCCCTTCCGGGCATCTCCGGAAAAAATCATATTCGATGATTTTACAGCTGAGCTTTCCGGGAGTGTTTATCCGGAAGGCATTTTGATGGAAATATCCATCAAAAATTCTTGCGATCATGAAGCAAACATCAGTTTTGATCTGAAAAGCTTTGTCCTGAATGATAAGCGGATCGTCAATATGGTTGAGACAGGCCATTTGTATAATATATATCCTAAAAACTATTCAGGCGGTGAAACCATAGTGCATTCATTTTTGATTTCAAATGAAGATTTATTGAATCTTGACCGGGTAGAGACTATCTCATTCGAGTTGACCAAGAGGATTATGGATGAAAATTACACGAAACCTGAAAAATATACTGCCCGTTTTTCTATTGCTGATTGTGATGTCAGCGAGATCGTGCCTAAATATGAAATATTGGCAGAAAGTGAAGCTTATGGTTGGAGAATCGAGCTGATATATCTTTATACAGATTTATATGAAAACCAAATAAGATGTATTATCTATGTTGAAAATAACGGTGATGTGACATTCGGTCCTGATTTTGTGGCGGCATTGAACGGAAACATCAGTAACCAGTGGCTTAAAGAGTTTCCTCCGGGAATGAGTGGAATCTGTTATTTCCAGTTCAACAATGATCTGCTATCTACGCGTCCGGATCAGTCCTTTTTTTCTAATGATTATATAATTCTTTATGATCACATTCAACAAAATTCCGGTTTTGACAAAATATATGATATTGATTTTTGGATGTTCGAAACCACCCATGATGATCTGCGGGATGCGAAATATTTCTCACTTCATTTGAATACACCGCTGCCAATTCAGAAAGATATATACCGTTTCCAAAATACAAATACGATTGATGATGTGCCTGAAGGTTATTCATACGAGCCCCTGCTTTTGTCTGAAAATAATCAATACCGTGTTGATATTGCCCAGCTTTGCAGATTTGAAAAAGCTCTTTTGATGGCTCTTGTATTGAAAAATAAAACAGATCAACATCTCGATTTGTTTATTGATGAACCGTATTTCAACGATGGTTCCGTAAAGTGTTCAATCGAAATAAACCGTATGCATTATTATGATCATATCTTCATGCCGCCGGATTCGGTTCGCATCCTGCCGATTACTTTGATTTCGGAAGATGTGGAATCTGATGAACGATTGGAGATCAATAGTTTTTCGATGATATTTCACAGTGATAAACAGGATGGTGGTCTGCCTGTATCCGTACAGATCATTGACAGTCCTGCACCTGAACCTGGTGAATATTACCGGATTCTTCCGGGTAAAATATATGTTAAGTAATAAATAATAAAAGGAGAAAAAAATGAAAAAATTTGTATTGGTTTTCATTCTGATATTTTCTATGACTTTTGTCATACAGCGAGCAATAGCCAACGCTGAAATGGATGAAGATGGACATGGCACTATAGAATTTTTCGAAATTGACAATATACCTGATGACGGAGATTACGAAGAAGTTGACGGGTATGTTCCTGACAACATGGATCGAACAATTTTTGGCTATAATGGTTTGACCGAAATAAATTATACATCTTCTTATCCGTATTCAGCAATCGCTCATATGGACGTAACAGCGGAATGCGGAGACACATGGAGAGGAACTGCATTTTTGGTTGGAAGAAATGTTGTAATGACAGCAGCCCATTGCCTTTATTGCGAAGATCACCAGAAGTGGGCTGATCAGATCACACTTTATTTCGGTTATAAAAATGCAAAAAATTATGTCTATAGATATTCTGGATCATGGAGAGGTCATATCGCTAATACTAACTGGAATTCCCGTCAATATGATTGGGGATACCTTATCCTGGATTCCAATGTAGGTGACACCACAGGTTGGTTCGGATTGTCCACACGTAGTGACTCCTCTTTAAAATCAGAAAGAGTTACTATTGCCGGATTTCCAGACAATGGTTCGAAGCCAATAGCCATGAAATATGACACAGGGTATATTGATGCGTTATCTGAATACATACTGAATTATACAATCGATACACTTCCGGGCACGAGCGGATCTCCGATTTTTGACAGGAATAATTATGTTGTCGGAATCAATGTGGCACATAATAGCTATACTAATATAGGAGTACGAATACGTAATCAGATGCTTGAAAAAATAAAAGCAGATGGTGGTAAATTAGGTTCTTCAATAAATACACCTACGGCAACACCTCGGCCAAGTTTCAGACCGACAGCAACACCATATTCATACGGCAGAAGTTCCTGCCCGGGTGCGGCTGGACCAAGGTTGTCTGTCGGCGGATATGCATATATATGCGCAAGCGGAGGCGTTTGGTTGAAGGACAAACCTGGTTATGGGACTCTTATACATTTCTTACCTCCCAATACCAGGCTAAAAGTTCTCAGTGGTCCTGAATGTGTCTTTTATGATGCTATTAATTACAAAGGTGAGAGAGTTGGAGATCAACAATACCATTACTTTTGGTATGTCAACGTTCCAAGTACAGGAGAAACAGGATGGATAGCTGAAGGACAAGATTCAGAATCCTGGTATTATTTATGTCCAACGAAATAATTGCATTCTGCGGAGGCGAGTGGCCACTGGAGCGTTTTCCAGCGGCCACTCAGTGCTGCTCACCGGATAGCAGTTACTAAACCACTTTCCGTTCAATAAACACAGTGTTATGTTTCGTTACCCGTTTGAGCAAAGAGTTGGATGAAACCTTATCCTCCAACAACATGTAAGACCTCGCTTTAGAATCACATTGCGAACAGTTTATTCTTCATATTAAGGTAAGGTGCCGCCGATAGTATCGCCAAACAGCCAATTTTTTCTTCCGATCACAAATGGACGGATAGCATTTTCGGCCTGGTTATTTCTTGAGTTTCGAATTGCGAAATTCAATCAATGCGTCACGGACATTTTCCCGAAACATTTCAGGAAGATCGTTATAGGTATCTATGAAGCTGTCACGGACATATACGGAACATGTTCATTTGCTATTTTAGGAGTTTTGGATCAATTGGAACTGCACTTTACAAGCTGAATTCTCAATTCGGGAAAGTTCACTTTTCTAAACAGCACTACAGTTTCATGGTAAAGATAAAATAGGTATATGTACAGAACATTAGATCTTTGCGCAGGAATCGGCGGAATCCGAAGGAAATTTGAAATGACGGGATATTTTCAGAATATCCTGTCTGCAGAAATTGATCCCTATGCCATCTTCCTGCTCAGCTGCGAATGAAACCGTAAAGGCCTCAAAATATTATTCTATCCGGGAGGACGGACTTTCACAGGAATGGCGTAAAAAAATCTGGCTGACTCCGCCTTACAGTCTGATCCAGAAATTTACGGCAAAGCTTCTGACAAGCGAAATCGAACAGGCAACTATTCTGGTAAACAACGCGGCAAAAACCAGATGGTTCCGTGATCTTGCCGAACACGCATCGGCAATGGTGTTCCATACAGGACGGCTTGCGTTCGAAAAGACTGGCAGTGAAAAATCGAAGCCAATGCAAGGTCAGGTATTCATTTATATCGGCAATGAACCGGAAGTTTTTCTCGAAGATTTCCGGCAATAAGGTTTTTAAATTTCGTTGAATAAATTTCGTTTCGCTATGTATAATTGTATTTGGAGAAATTTTTATAGTTTATTTGAAGGAAAAGCCTGGCTTTCGGAAATAATTTTGGATAAGGCTTCTCTGCAGAGGAATTAGTGATCCGGGCATATATAATGCTATAGAATGTCGGGTTTACGTACAAGATGAAAGAATGAAAATGAGCACTGATTACCTGATGTCATATACAGCCGCGGGATTGATGTATCCTGAGAGTCTGGCGATTGCCGAAGCTTATATAAAAACATACGACTGGAAAAAAACATGGGAACAGATCCGTACTGAAAACCTGATGCAGAAACGCAGCCAGTCGAGCATCGAACGGCAGCGGGGAGAACTCGTGAAACGCCTGAAAACACTCGATAATTCCGAGATGGAAGAATTTGTCTCTGCGGATCCGGATCGGCAGCGCGAACTGCTCTGGACCGCGGTCCGCCGGACTTATCCCTTTATCGATGAACTGTGCACTGAGCTGCTGCCGGAAAAAGCGGTATCATCCGATCCTGTCATCTCGTCAGCAGATCTCAGAGCGTTTTATGATCAGAAGTCTATGGAACATGAAAATCTGCGGAATTACACAGAATCTACGAGAAAAAAACTTATTTTCAATGCCATGACACTGATGCGCCAGGCCGGAATTATTGACGAAAACGGAGTCATCAGGATCTGATTGTATTCGGGGAGAACACAATATGAAGTCGATAGAAAAGGAACCTCTGAATAAAAGAATAGATTATCTTTACAAAGTGTTCATCTCGGGCCGGTTTTTATCCATGCAGGGAATCGGGCGGGAAACGTCCTATTACATCTGCCCTTTTCCTCCGGCAGAATCAAATGAATTCAATAAGCAGCGTGCTCTTCTGGCAAAGCGTCTGCGGACCTCTAACGGGATCGGCGTCTGCGAGATCGACCTGTATGATCTGAGTATTGAGATCCTGAAGGAAGAAGGAGCCTTCGAGGATATCATGGATCAGGAAACAGAAATCGATAAGAGTGACCTGTTGGAAACCATTCAGGCAACAATTGATCTTGGCGGCACCTTCCTGCGGAAAATACAGGATCGTGTCAAACAGGGGGATCATAAGATCATCTTTATCAGCGGGATCGGTGAAGTATATCCATGGATCCGTACCCACAACCTGCTGGAAAACATGCAGACGGTCATCAATGATGAGCCGGTCGTACTTTTCTTCCCAGGCAGTTACAAGCAAACCGAGAGTATCGGATTGTCTCTGGAACTTTTCGATACATTCAAAAATGAACGCTATTACCGGGCGTATAACATTTTCAATTACGGGGTGGACTGATGAAATTATATGAACTTTTTGAAAAAGATATCAACCAGGATATCGAGCAGGTCATAAAAGCAGATGATACCCGGCACCTTCGAGGCGAGATCACTGAATATGTCATGACCGATGAAGTTCAGAAACAGCTGGACAAAATGCTTGAAGAATATCTTCATCCCGGCTCTGTCAATGGTGCATGGATCTCCGGTTTCTTTGGTTCCGGTAAATCCCATTTATTGAAGATGCTATCCATGCTGCTGGCTCACGATACAGTGGACGATCTGGATATTATCGATGAGTTTGTCTCTAAAGCAGATCAGAATGATAATAAATTTCTCGGCGGCAGCATCAAGCTCCTTCGCAGTATCCCTTCCTGCTCGATCCTGTTCAATATGATCCAGATCGGCGAAAATACAGATAGTGCCGCGGATGGAATGCCGGTTCTCAGGGCTTTCGTCCGTATGTTTGACCGTTTCTGCGGTTACAGCGAACAGATGCCTCACGTTGCCCGACTGGAGCGGGATCTTGATAAAAACGGACAGTATGAAGCCTTTAAATCCGCCTACAGGGAGATTAGCGGCAGAGATTGGACCGATGGGAGAAAACAAGCCATTCTGCAGTCAAAAAATATCGATAAAGCATATGCCAGAGTAACCGGGGATCAGGTTGATGGGATCGTGAAACAGTATAAAGATACATACAAGATCTCCGCACTGGATTTTGTTACCGATGTGAAAAACTGGCTGAATGCCCAAAATGACCCCAAACTGCGCATCAACTTTTTCGCGGATGAAGTCGGTCAGTTCATCGTTCATTCCACACAATATATGACAATGCTCCAAACGATCGCGGAAACCCTTGCAACAGAAATTCCCGGACGAAGCTTCATCTTTGTGACCGCGCAGGAGGACATGACCGCGTTCCTGGGTAATCTGGAAAACAAAGCTCAGACAGATGACTTTACCCGCATTCAGGCCCGCTTCGGGATCCGCATGAAGCTTGGCAGCAAAAACGTGGATGAAGTTATCTCCCGCCGCCTGCTGGCAAAGAAAGAAGAGCACCTTCCTTTCCTCAAGTCGCTTTACGCCCGGACCCGCAGTGATTTCCATATGCTGTTTGATTTCACCGACGGGTCTCGTTCCTTCCCGGTATACAGGGATGAGAAGGAATTCATCGAGAAATATCCCTTCGTCCCCTACCAGTTTGACCTGTTCCAGAGCATCATCCGGGCTTTTTCGGAACAGAATGCCTTTGAAGGACGCAGCAGTTCTGTCGGGGAGCGATCCATGCTGGGAGTCTTCCAGAAGGTTCTGAAGAGCATCAAAAATGCGGAAATTGACAATACCGGTACACTGGCCGCTTTTTACCGAACCTATGACGGCATTCAGGATACGCTGGTCTCCGGGCTTCAGGCATCCCTGTATCAGGCAGAGAAGAACCTTGGGGATGAGTTTACAGTCTCGGTGTTGAAGAGTCTTTTCCTTGTCCGCTTCGAACAATCCTTTAAAGCCTCCATCACCAATATACGGATCCTGATGCAGGAATCTTTGGGACAGAGCGCGTCGAAACTGAAGGAGAGAATTGCGGGATCACTGGAACGTCTGGAACAGGAGAGCTATATCCGCCGCAGCGGAGAGCTCTATGAGTTTCTCACGGATGAGGAAAAAGCCATTGAAAATGAGATCCGCAATATCTCCGTGGATGATGCGATGATGGGCAAAGAAATGAATAAGGTCGTCTATGGCGACATCATCAGGGATAATGCCATACGCTATCAGCCCAGCGGTAAAGACTATAAATTCCAGAAAAAGGTTGATGACGTTACTTATGTCAGCGGTGAACATCTTTCGATCAATGTGATCACGCCGTACAATGAAGATAATCAGAATACGGCGATCCTGATCGGGCATAACAGCGGCAAAAAGGAACTGATGATCGTCATGAAAAACGATCCGGTCCTGTGGAGTGAACTGAAGCACTACCTGCAGACGGATAAATACTGCAGCGTTACCAGCCGCACTGGGGAACAGTCGACCCGTGCATCGATTATCAGTAAACTGATCGATGCCAATAAAAAGCGCAAAGAAGAACTGCGGGCAAGGATCAACACGGATCTGAAGGAAGCAGCATGGATCGCCTCCGGCAGCATTATCCAGCTGCAGCAGGGTGAGCCGAAACAAATGGTTCAGGCTGCTTTTACCCGGCTCATCGAACAGGTCTATCCGAACCTCAGCATGGTCGCGAACCGCCATTACAATTCCGCCATGATCAGCGGGATCCTGAACCGTACCCGTTCCTTGAGTGACGAACTGCAAACGGAAGAGAGTGATGTTCTGTCAAGGATCAGGCTGCTGGCCTTGGGCGATGAAACAGTCACACTAAAAATGCTGATGGAGTATTATTCTGATAATACCTACGGCTGGTTCGAAGATGATCTGCAGTGTGTTCTGGCTGCGCTGCTGGTGAAAGAAAAGATCGAACTAAAACAGAACGGCAGCATCGTGCAGGGAAGCAAGGCGTTGGAAAATACATTGACTCAGTCCAGAAACTATCAGGCTGTTATGGTTTCTGCACAAAAAACTTACTCCGCGCAGCAAATCAATGCACTCCGGAATTTCTTCCAGGACTTTTTCACTTATCCCAGTACTGCCGCAGATGCACGGAGCCTGGCAAGAGACACTCGGGAAGGACTTGGAAATTATCATGAACAGCTCAATGGCTGGCTTTCTAACCGTGATTTTGCAGTGTTCCATACCCAACTGCGGGATGCCGCAGATGCACTCCATGCTTTTTGCGGGAAGCCCGATGAGTTTTATCTGACCGGTATGAATGATAATGCCGCTTTTCTGCTGATGCTGAAAGCCCGGAAGCTGGATGATCTGATGTCGTTTTTCAATTCCACACCGCAAAAGACCATTTATCTGGAAGCGCAGCACTTCCTGCGGGATGAACAGGATAATCTGAACAGCCTGGGACAATGTACGGAAAGGACGCAGATGGAGTCGACTCTTGCGGATCCGGACTGTCACAGGAACGGCGGGATCCAGAAACTCAAACAACTGCAGCCGAAACTGCAGGGGTTGATTGAATCCATGCTCATTACGGAACGGGATGAGGCAAAAAAACGGATCGACCGTCTGGAAACAGATTTTCAGAATACTGGGGATTATCCGGATCTCACCGAAGAGCAGAAACAGATCTTTGCCCGTGAATTTGATGCGGAGAGGAATAAGATCGACCGATTGAATCGTGCCCTCACCATTGACAGTGAATTGCATGCCTTTATGGAAGGAGAGATCGATCGTCTTAACCATCAGCATGAAATGGCTGAAGCCAATCGTCATCCACAATCGCCGGAACCGCCTGAACCGGGTCCTAAAGGTGGAACAATCACACCGGAGCCTGTCCCAACTCCGCAGCCGGTCTATGTAGCTGCATCCTCTCTCCGTCCGAGAACTCATACTCAGATCCTCGACAGCGAAGCAGATGTAGAAGCCTACCTGAACGCTCTTCGTGAAGCATACCTATCAGCAGTCCGGGATGGGAAGAAAATCAGATTATGAATTGATTGCGTAATAACTTATTACCAAGCTGTCTGTGATACCGGACTTGTTTGATTATCGCAAATCCGGTATCATTATTTTTTCAAAAAGTTTCTATTTGAGACGAATTATTTCCCTTGACACCTCAGGAATATAACCAGCGGTTTCGTCCCATTCATCAATAAATTCACCGATCGGTGTAAACTTCTGAATCAAATCATATCCTTTCATGATTGTAATAAATTCAGAAAACCAGGTACCAATCTCAAAAGATATTTCATTCCCACTTTTCATATGGAATATGATGCCTTTTGAACTTTTGAAGACTCTTTTGTCTTCATTATGAGTTACGCACTCAATATCGTTGACCACGCTGATTGATTGAATAGTATCCATTACCGGTGTTTCAACCATCGCTCCCCCGTCCATTTTACTGACGATGTTTTTATCCTCAGTCTCAACGATTTTTAGTACTGCGACTTCAGTTTGTTCAAAGAAACGATTTTTCTCTTCAAGCAAACTTGTTATACTGTATGATTTTCCATCAATAAAAATCCCTACAATGCCAAACACACTTGGAGAAAAGATAAAGGGATCGCTGCGGAATTTTTCGAATTTTTTTCCGATCATATTTCGCAGAATACTAAGAGTCTTCTCAGTTATTGAGATGTCGATTTCGTTTGTCATTGTTCCCCCACAAAATGTATTTTTTGATTCTTCAACCCACTATTGTTGGAACTGCCTTTAATGTTGATTTCGACAACTGGAGTTCCATCTGATTTCGAAGTCTTTCGCCAAGTTATAATCGTTCCATCTGCCATTTCGGTTATTTTTCTATTCCCATTTTCATAGAAATTCTCAATACCACCATAGGTCAACTGATTATAAAAATCTATGGCAGTACGTAAAGGATCTTTGGAAAATATGTTCCTTGTATTGTTACCCGTACTTGGACTCGATATACCAAAACGACCATTTACATACGAAAAAGATTTCGAAACACTCGATAAATTTTCCCCCACACTCCGAAAGGTTGGCGAGTCGCCCTTATAACTGGTACCCATCTCACTGCCTGCCTTTCTGATGCGTTCGTTCGAACTGGCTTTGATATCGGTGAAGTTCGGTTTCATCCTTGCATAATTATAAAACTAAAAATCTGAAGTCTAACGGCAATCCCTCTTGACAGAGATTAGAAATATGTTATGATTGAAGTGTGTACACAACGTGTGTACATGAAATTCGAAAGGATCAATCAATGACGACTACAAAAGTTTTTCAAAACGGAAACAGTCAGGCAATACGGATACCGAGCGAAATGCGGACAGACAGAAAGGAATTCATTATCCGGAAAATCGGCGAAGGTTTTATCATCTATCCTGTGAATGATCCCTGGTTTCCGGTCAAACAGGTCATCGGCACCTTCCCGGATGATTTCATGAATGACCGGGAACAGCCGTCTCTTTCAGATATACCGGAAAGAGTGATGTTTTGATGTATCTGTTTGATACGAATATTTGTGTCTATTCCATGAGAGGGAGAAATCCGGATCTGACAGAGCGTATTTACCGGACAGATCCGGCTGACATTTCAATTTCGGCAATCACGGTTTTTGAACTGGCATATGGTTCTGCAAAAAGCAGCCTTCCGCAGCAGACTGCTGATAAAACAAATATTTTTCTCGCGCCATTCACGATCCTTCCCTTTGAACAAAAGGATGCTGTTATTGCCGGGGAACTCCGTGCATATCTGACAAAAGCCGGATTTATGATCGGCGCATACGATCTGTTGATCGCAGCACAGGGACTTGCCCGCGGATTGACCGTTGTTACTCATAATACAAAAAAATTTTCGCGGGTTCCCGGACTCATTTTGGAAGATTGGATTGAATAGACGGTAGACGGCAGACGGTAGATGGTAGACGTTAGATGGTAGAAAGAATCAATCTATGGCTGTCACAAAAGTATTATTAAGTGGGAACAGCCTTCTCTTCCGGATATGTTTTTATCGCTCAGCGAGTGACTATTCATACCCAAAACTTTATAAAATTTAAAGTTTTGGGTATGAATAACAAAAATATGGTATCATTGAAAAGCAGAAAAGGGAAACGTTTATGATCATTTCTTCAGAGAATTTGAAACCAAGAGAGCTTTATCTGAAACAGTTGATCGCTTTTCAGGATACCGAACCGGTGAAGGTCATCACCGGGATCAGACGCTGCGGAAAATCCAGCCTGCTGAAGCTCATGCAAAAACATCTTTTGGAAAGCGGCAAAGAGCCTGAGCAGATCATTTCCATGAATTTTGAGTCCATGGAATACCGTGATATGGACGTAAAGGATTTTTACCGTTATGTTAAGGAACGGATCCTTCCCGGAAAAAGGATGTACCTTTTCTTTGATGAACTGCAAAGGCTGGATAAATGGGAAGACGCTGTTAACTCATTTCGTGTCGATTTTGACTGTGATATATACATCACCGGATCCAATGCTTATCTTCTTTCATCTGAATATGCCACATATCTTGCCGGCAGGTATGTCGAAATAAAGCTGCTCCCGCTGTCATTTAAAGAGTTTGTGAATTTCCATGGATTCGGGATCAGCGATCGAAAAACACTCACCGGAGAAATACGAAAAAGGGCATATGATGCAAACGGAGAACCCGTTGAATGGGACGAGTTATTTGACGCGTATATGCATTATGGCGGAATGCCCGGAACCATTGATACAGGATTGAACCAGGATCGTGTTATACCATTACTGGATGGGGTGTATTCGACGGTTGTCGTACGCGATATTCTCGAACGGGAACGTCGAAGGGGACAGCGTCAGATCACAGATCCTGTTCTGCTTCGGAAAATAATCATGTTCCTTGCGGATAATATCGGCAGCAGCATTTCGTTAAATTCGATCAGCAACACGCTGGTTTCCGAAAAGATGCTGGAAGACCGTTCAAAGCATGGCAAACCGGCGATCCAGACCATAGCCGCTTATGTCGGAGCCCTTTTGGAATCCTATATGTTTTATGAAATCAAACGATTCGACATCAAAGGGAAAGAAGAACTGAAAACACTGGGAAAGTATTACATTGTTGATCCGGGGCTGCGGAATTATCTGCTTGGTTACAGAGACATGGATACCGGGCATATGATCGAAAACATTGTTTATTTTGAGCTGCTTCGGCGGGGTTATGATATAGCCGTCGGAAAAGCGGGAAACAAGGAAATTGATTTTATTGCCACAAAAGACGAGGAAAAGATTTATTATCAGGTCACTGAAGAAATGACCTCTGAAACAACAAGAGAACGTGAGCTTGGTTCTCTGAAAACGGTGCGGGACAATTATGAAAAGGCAGTGATCGTATCACGCACCAACACGACCTCATCTGTTGAAGGGATCAGGATCATCCGCCTGATCGATTTTTTGTTAAATTAGCTGTCAGCTGTTAGCCTTTAGCTTATAGCTATACAATGAAGGCGGCGGAGCCGCCATCCTGTTACAGCTAACAGCTAGGAGCTAGGAGCTAGGAGCTAGGAGCTAACAGTTAGGAGCTAGGAGCTAGTAGCTAGAAGCTAAAAGCAACCGAAGGGAGCGAATATGAACACACGGGAACTGGAAAAGGTGGCGAAGGCGGCGCGGGTGCTGCTGATGGAGCAGTGTGAGGCGCGGCTGAATTTTGTTTTGAGCCATGAAAAGGATCCGATCTTTGCCGCGGACGGAGCGGCGATCCGGCAGTTGAAGGCCGCGAAGCACGATACGCTGATCGAAAAGGCGGCTTATACCTGGTTCAACCGCTTCACCGCGTTCCGGTTCATGGATGTTCACGGTTTCAACCGTCCGCTGGTGGTCTCTCCCGCTGTTGAGACCGATACCCGTCCGCAGCTGATGGCGGACGCGCTGGACGGGATCGTCCCGCCGGATCTTCCGGCCGATCAGAAAAAACGCGTGATGGATCTGCTCCTCGGACAGATCCCCAGCCCCAATGCCCAGGCAGAGGTTTACCGGCTGCTTTTCCTGAACGCCTGCAAGACCCTTCGGCGGACGCTGCCCTTCCTCTTTGAAGAGGTCGATGAACCGATCGAACTGCTGCTGCCGGATGACCTTTTGTCCGAACATTCCGTCCCGGCGCTGCTGCGCGGTGTGATGGACAAGGATACCTGTAAGGATGTGGAGATTATCGGCTGGCTTTTTCAGTTTTATATTTCCGACAAAAAGGATGCGGTCATGAAGAAAGCCGGCGCGGTCAGTTCCGAAGACCTCCCCGCCCGCACCCAGCTCTTCACCCCCGAATGGATCGTCCGCTATCTTGTAGAAAACTCCCTCGGCCGCTTGTGGATGGAGAATCATCCGGATTCGGGACTCGCGGAGAATATGAGATATTATATAGCCTCTGGCTCTCAGCCTCTAGCTGTTAGCTCTCAGCCTCTAGCCGCTGGCTCTCAGCTTCTGGCTCCTGGCTCACCTTCGGTTAATAGTTCAACTGTCCCTGAAAAAGCTAAAAGCTATGAGCTAGAAACTAGCAGCTTAAATTCAGCTAAAAGCTATGAGCTGGAAGCTGGATCGCCAGAGGCGATCCGTCTTCTCGATCCCGCCTGCGGATCCGGCCATATCCTCGTTTACGCCTTTGAGCTGCTGACCCATATTTATGAGAAAGAGGGTTATGCCAAAAGTCAGATTCCGGAACTGATCCTTCGGAAAAACCTGTATGGGCTGGAGATCGATCCCCGCGCCGGACAGCTGGCAGCCTTCGCCCTGGTCATGAAAGCCTGTTTGTATGACCGCAGCTTTTTCCAGCATCTTCGCAGTTCTCAATGGAATGTTGGCTCAAATCTCTATTCAACTGCCAACTGCCAACTATCAACTGATAATTCTTCTGCAGACTTTCAGCCAAATATTGGGATACTCAGGAATATCATTTTTACAAGCGACGAGCAGAAGAATTATCAACAGCGTCTCGGGAAGAATCTGATCACGCAGGATCTGTGGCTGCTGATGAAGCAGTTCGAAAACGCCGAAACCCTCGGTTCACTGATCATCCCGCGCACCGCCGCACTGCGGGACATTGAGGAAGCCATCAATACCTCCGGTGTCTGGGATGACCTGCTGCTGCATGAAACCAACAAAAAACTGCGGGACCTCCTGAACCTCGCCCGCATGCTATCTCCCCGCTATCAGGTAACGGTCGCTAATCCACCGTATTTAGGCAATGGCTCACTCTCTGATGAGATGAAGCGCTATGCTCAGGACATCTACCCCGACAGCAAAGCCGACCTTTTTTCCATGTTTCTGGAACGGGGACTGATCCTGACGCAGCCTGGTGGTTATTCCGCCATGGTCACCATGCAAAGCTGGATGTTCCTCTCTTCCTTTGAAAAACTGAGAATAAAACTGCTGAAAGAAAAACACCTGGTCTCCATGGCTCACATCGGTCCGCGCGGCTTTGATGCCATCGGAGGTGAAGTGGTACAGACGACAGCCTCCGTTTTCCGCAATCAATATGATAAAGAAGGTGAGGGTTATTATCTTCGTTTGATCGATGGCGGAAATGAAGCAGAAAAGGAAAAAATGCTTCAGGAAGCCATTGAAAATCCGCATTGCGGCTGGTTCTACCGTACAAAAGCTGAAAACTTCAGCAAAATTCCCGGCTCTCCAATTGCATATTGGATTTCTAATGGACTGTTTAGAGATTTTGAAAATATAAAATTAGGAAAAATAACAGAAATAAAACAAGGATTAATTACAGGAGATAACAATCTTTTTATTCGGCTTTGGTATGAATGTAACCAGAGCAATATTTGTTATAACGCTAGTACAATTGGAGAGTCGATTCAATCAAAGAAAAAATGGTTTCCATATAACAAAGGTGGAGATTATCGAAAATGGTATGGGAATAATGATTATGTTGTAAACTGGGAAAATGATGGATTAGATATAAAGCACTTTATAGATGAAAATGGTAGACTGAAATCACGTCCTCAGAATACAAATTATTATTTTCGAAAATGTATAACATGGTCAAAAATTTCTTCTTCTGCAACTGCATTCAGATATAAAGATGAAGGTTCAATTATAAGTGATGCAGGAATGGGAATTTTTTCTACAAATTCACTTTTATATTATTTAGGCTTTTGTAACACTAAAATAACATTCGATTGTTTGAGAATCATCGCGCCAACGCTCAATTTTCAAGCGGGAGATATCGCTAAATTACCCATTATCATAAGTAATGAATATAAACAAAAAGTTGAAGAAGGGGTTCAAAAAAATATTGAGCTATCCAAAACCGATTGGGATTCTTTTGAAATAAGTTGGGACTTCTGTGAGCATCCGTTGGCAAAATCAGAAATAAGAAATCAGAACTCAGATATAAAACTGGAAGACTGCTGGCTTGAATGGCAAAAAGAATGTGAGGAACGCTTCCGGACGCTGAAAGCCAATGAAGAGGAGTTGAACCGGATTTTCATCGGTATTTACGGGCTGCAGGATGAGCTGACGCCGGATGTCGATGATAAAGATGTGACCGTGCGTCGGGCGGATCTCGGGCGGGAATGCCGTTCCCTGGTCTCCTATGCCATCGGCTGCATCTTCGGCCGCTACTCCCTCGCCCGCCCCGGTCTCCAATTTGCCGGAGCGGGGACGGTTACGCCGCAGGCGGAACTGTCCCCCTGTTATCAGGACGCCGATTCTTCGCCATCAGCGGGACAGTTCCAACCGGCGGAAACCTCGGGAAACCGTCCCATCCCCGCGGTGCTGCCACTTTCCGATGTACAGTATTCCAAAAATGACGCCGCAGAGCTCGTCCAGCAGTTTCTCAAGGATGCTTACGGCGAAAAATACTACGCCGAAAACCTGCGCTTCCTCGAAGCCGGACTCGGGAAAGACCTGCGCTCCTACCTCTGCAATGACTTCTATGCCGACCACCTGAAGATCTATCAGAAGCGCCCCATCTACTGGCTCTTCTCCAGTCCTAAAGGCAGCTTCAAAGCCCTTATCTACCTCCATCGCTACGGACCCGGCCGCGCCGCCGATGTCCTCGCTCTCTGCCGTGAGCTTGAGGCCCGGTTGGAGGTAAGTGGTCAGGGATCAGCGGCCGGTGGTCAGTTATCCAAAGCGGATCAGCGCAAAGCGGAAAAAGAAGCGGAAAAAGCCCGCGCGGCTTTTACGGAGGTCAAGACCTGGGAAAAGGAAGTCCTCGCCCCCCTCGCCGAACAGCGCCTCGCCATCGACCTCGACGACGGTGTCAAAGTCAACTATGCTAAATTCGGTGACGCTTTGGCGAAGATAAAGTAAGAAGTTATAAGAGGTAACGAGAATTTGCTGGAGGATAATAATGGCAAGCGGAATTATCGTAATATCATCTGTATTACAAAAATATGAAAGTTCAATTCCAAAAACAATTTTCCATTATACATCTCCTGATGGACTTATTGGAATTGTAAAAAATTCCGAACTATGGTTTTCCCGATACGATTGTCTAAATGATACTCGCGAAGGAAAATATATCAAAGAAGTCTATGATAAAACACTTGATAGTTTATATGACACATATGACAGCGTGTTTCTCGATCAAATTAGAAATATTGAACCAGATGCCCACAAATATTTCAGGCTCAAAGACAGCCCTGTTATAAAGACAGAAACTGGAGAATCGTATTATGTTGTACAGGTAGGTACAACTCCTTTCCTATGTTGTTTTTCCTTGAATGATGATTCTCTTCCTATGTGGAATTATTATTCCAAATTTGGGCAATACGAAGGATATAATATCGGATTTCTTGTCGAAAAACTGAAGAATGAACTGAACAATGTTGATGTTATAAAATGTATATACGATGAAACTGATCAGATGGAAGTGCTTAGGAACTTCATCGCAGGAGCATATGAAAACTACTCTGTTCATAAGCATTCGATTGAAAATATAAGAGAAGATTTAGCAGCGATGCTATCTACACTGGGCATGCAGTTTAAAGATAAGGCGTTTGAACATGAGTCCGAAGTCAGGATGGTATACTGGAGACCCAATACAGATAAACAAATTGAATCAAGGGGACTATCCCTGGATTATAGGCCAATAAAGGGAATAATTATTCCTTTCGTGAAACAAAAAATTGAGCTAAAAGAAACAATTGATAGCATTAAAATTGGACCTCTATTAAAAACTAATATTGCTGAAGCAACAGTAAGAGATATGCTGAAAGAGAAAGGAATTACTCCATCGATTTCACAATCAAGGGTGTCTATTAGGTATTAACAATTACTCGTTGTCAGCGTTCGTATTTATTCACTTGTCTAGTTTCATGAAGAGATGTATGAGGTTCCCTATAGTCAGTCGGATAACAACTTATGCTTTATTATTTCTTGTCCAATGTGCCACGCCATCGACCTCGACGACGATGTCAAAGTCGATTACGCCTAATTCGATGATGCGCTGGCGAAGATAGAGTAGCTTATACCTTTTATGGCTGTTTTTTGTTTTCATCAGTTCCAGGCTGATATTTCTTTATTTGACATTATTAGCTTTATCGTATATACTATAAAGAAAAGGAGAAATGGTTATGGCAGTGAAAGCGCTTAATTTCAAGATGGATGAAACCAAAATAAGTGATATGAGACATGTGGCTTCCGTATATCATATGACGATTACCGACTTCATCAGCGAGGCGATCAGTGACTATTTACACAAAATGAAATCCGATCCCTTTTACAGGCTGACTTCCTGTGTGGAAGATGCAGATGAAGAAGAAACTGCAGAAATTCTGGAAGCTGTCAACGATCTTGATGATGACGATCTTGCAATTGCTTCAAGCAAAAGATTTACTGTTTGATGAAGGTTCGTATGGCAGGGAAAAAGAATTTCACGTATGACATTCAATACACAAAAGCCGCAGAAAAATTTTTCGAAGTTCATGAAAATGTAAGAAATGAATACGAAGAGTCGATTAAAGAACTGTTAGTGGGTGAACATCCGGAAAAGGTGGATGTAAAAAGGATCAGGGGGAAAAGAAACGACTACTTTCGGATCAGACTGAGCGGGTACAGAGTTGTCTATGCGGTGATCAACGGAAAAATCGTTGTGATCAATACGCTCCCTGCCGGAGCCCGCGGAGATGTTTACAAGAAGATGAACGGACTCAAATGAATCCGGATGTAAGACGCTGTACAGAAGATGACAGGTAATTGCCTGTCCGGGAATGACTATGAAATATTACAATCTTGGGCCTGAAACTGAACAGATCGAATATAAGAAAACCACCAGCGAACTGAAGGAGGGTGTTACCTCCATTGCTGTCATTTTGAATAAACATGGAAAAGGAACTTGGTATTTCGGCGTAAAAAACAATGAAGATGTCATCGGTCAGGAGGTAAATGACGAGACATTGCGGTCTGTAAGTAAGGCGATCGGGAACTATCTGCGTCCCGCGATCTATCCTGTTGTCGAAAAAGACGTATATGAAGGCAGGACAGTGGTAAAAGTCGATTTTGAGGGAAATCAGCAGCCGTACCTTGCACATAACATTCCAAGGATCCGTGTCGCAGATGAAGATCTGGTCATGGAACAGCCGATGTATGAGGCAATGCTGCGGAAACGGGACAACATCAGCTATTCCTGGGAAAACCAGCGCTCCAAATATACAATAGCAGATATTGATCAGGAAGCATTCAAATCTTATCTTCAAAAAGCTCATAGGGTTGGCCGCATCAGCTTCAACAGTGAAGATCCTGCTGAAGTTCTCCCCCGTCTGGGACTTGCAGAAAATGGAACGCTACTGAATGCAGGCGCAGCGCTTTTTGTGGATTGCGGGATCAATGAACTGCAGATGGCAAAATACGCTACAAATATGCGGCTGAATTTTACAGATATGAAACGCTATATCGGGTCTATTCTCGACCTTTCAGAAAAGGCGGTCCAGTATATCATCGATGCCATGGATTGGCGTGTCGTTTTTACCGGAAAACTGGAGCGGGATGAGATTCCGGAAGTACCTGTTGAGGCGATACGCGAAGCTGTGATCAATGCTTTTGCCCATCGGCGGATCGAATCCGGTCAGGCTGTTGATATTGCTATTGACAGAAGCTATATCGAAGTTTACAGCCCCGGCACTTTTCCCGAAGGTCTGACACCCGAAATGTTCATCAAAGAAAGCCGGAGACCGATCCGCCGAAATCCGCTGATCACACGGACACTGTATTACTCGAAAGATATGGAAAGCTTCGCTACCGGATTGAGACGGATCCAGCACTTATGCGATGATGCAGGGGTAAAGGTTGATTATCACGGAGACCGGTACGGCTTCACCGTCCGTTTTTTCAGGCATTGCGGCGAAGGCTGGGCAGAGGCTGTGCGTACTGATAAGCTCAATGCACCAGTTGATAACACTCAGAATGTCACTCAATCTGAAGTTGGCACTCTGAATGGCACTCTGAATGAGCCTCAATCCTGCAATAATCCCCAAAATGACTCCCCATTTAAAGGATCACCAAAGTATCATTCTGATACTTTAGATGATACTTTGGAAAAAAGGATACTCAGAATACTGAAAAATAATCCGGCTGAAGGACAGAAAGAAATCGCTGAAATACTCAATGTATCTCAAATTACAATTAAACGAGCCATGAAGAAATTGAAAGATAAGGGAATTATTATTCGGCATAACGGTAAACGTTTAGGATATTGGGAAATAGCAGCGGATGAATAAACGTGAGCGTCAAATGCAATTTGCTAAACTTGAAAGGTTTTGGCACCCAAAAAGTCCACGTTTTGGACCTCAGCCTGACTCTCAAAAAGAATCAGTATTCATCCGGTAGTGAAAGGAGAAAGCTGAGAGCTAAAAGCTGACAGCTAAAAAAATGACAAATTACGAAACAACGATTCAGGATCAATTGAAACGCTGCCGGGTTCTTTTCTGGTATGACGAAAAAGGCGAGAAACGGCAGGAGTTTGACGCGCTCTATCCGATCGGTTATGAAAAGCGCGTTGTGGAGAACAACGAATTTCAGCTTAAATATGAGATCCTGCGAGAACGGCCGGATCAGAAATTTCTGCTTTATTTCCCCTGTGCCGAGCCGAAACCCGCGGAAAACTGGCTGCTGGATATACAGCTCGCCAACCGTATTTTTTATGATGATGAGACCGGTATGTGGATCTCGGAACTGAAGCTGGATCCCGGGATGCGTGAGCTGCTTGAACAATATAAGGACTTCTTCAAAAAGGCTGAATACCGTGAGAAATTCGGACGGCGCAGTGAGGAAGGGGAGGTCATCAATACGGATCTGCTCCTGCGCCGAATGTGCGCGGTCTGCCTTGAGTCTTTCGGCGAGACACGGGATGAACTGGCTGAAAAGCTGCTGCGGTATTATGCTTCGGGAACGTCCGGCGCTGTGAGCAGAAAAATGGAGGCTGCCGGCATTTTGGCTCCTTTCCTCCGGTATCTGGGTGAGGCTTATCACCTGGGCACACCTGAATCTTTCGATGATTTCGCGGTCAGTCTTTTCTGGAATGAATATCAGAGCCAGACAGGAGAGAAAAGCCATCCGAACCATGAAGCGCATCTCCTCATCAGCCGCTGGAAGCAGAATTCCGAGGAGCGGGACAGGTTCCGCAGGGCCTCCCGGAAAGCGGCCGATGCGCTGGAGATCCGCGGGAAACTGCCCCAATTGCCAAAAGAGAAATTGCCAAAGATCGATATCTTCGAAGATGCGGAAGAATTATGGCTGGAAACCCTGTGTGCGGAGATCCCGGACGGGGCCGTTGATCCTGAGACGATCGAACCGGGAACCATAGGTCCCTGGGGCGATCTCTATGCTCCCGCACGGACAGCTGTCCACGCAGCCGCGGTATTTTATGATGAACTGTCTAAGGCCGATCTGACATTTTATGACTACACCACCGGATTCCGCCGATATGTCACAAAAGGGTATAAGGTGGATCAGGCTTTCCGGCGTTTCATAACAGATTACGGAAAAAAGGATAACCTGCCTGAAACCATTCGTGATGCGCTGGATGGTCTGAAAGAGAAAATCGTTAAAGCCTATCAGGCCCGCTGGCTGTCCCTGCTTTGCGGTGCGTGGCAGAAGGTTCTGGATACCGATTTCGGCGGCAGCTGTCAGGATTTTCCCCTTCAGAGCAGTTTCTTCACGGATCTGCTGAATAAATACAGCGTGATGAATGCCATGAAACAAAAGACGGCGGTCATCATCTCTGACGGGCTGCGGTATGAAGCGGCCGCGGAGCTCTACAGCCGGATCAATAAAGATATGGAAGGCTTCCAGGCTTCGATCAACGCGATGCGGGGCGTCGTACCGTCATTTACCCAGCTCGGTATGGCTGCGCTGCTGCCGCATAAAACGATTGAACTCTGCCGGGACGGTTCTGCGAAGGTTGACGGAAAATCGATTTCCGGCATTCCCAACCGGGATGCCATTTTGCAGGGGCAGGTCACTGATTCCCTCGCAATGAGGGCAGACGATTTTCTCGGCATGGGCTCCGACGAAAGAAAAAAGACCTGCTCCGGGTTGAAATGTCTGGTTCTTTATCATAATAAGATCGATTATGAAGGTGAAGGAACCGTCAGCGAATCGAAAACATTTGAAGCAGTCGATGATGCGCTGGAAGAACTCGTGAAACTGATCAAGGCATGCAGGAATCTGAATTTTCTGAAGATCTGGATCACAGCTGACCATGGCTTCCTGTATAACCATGACAAGGTGAATGACACACAGTTCCCGGTCAATGATCCGCCGAAAGCGAAAGCGGATAAGGCAGAAACCCGTTTTATGCTGGGCGATGATCTGGACGATCAACCTGCGCTGATGCGCGTTCCGTGCGGGGATTTCGGATATACCTGTGAGACGAATGCTTATGTGGTGCGCGGAGATCTGCGGCTGCATACACAGGGAGGGAAACGCTATGTCCATGGCGGAGCGATGCTCCAGGAAACGGTGATCCCGCTGCTGCGTGTGGATGTGCAGAAAAAAGCTGATGTAAAGAAGGTCACAGTCTCCGTGGTTGAATCCGGCTCCCATACGATCACGACGGGCGTCAAGTCGATCCGATTCTTCCAGCAGGAGCCTGTCTCCGATGAAGTGATGCCGCGTGTGGTAACAGCGGGCTTTTATAATGCAGACGGAAAGGCAGTCAGCGATATCCACGAACTGCGGTTTGATATGGAAGAGAAAGAACCGCGTCTGCGAGAGATCTCCCGGGCCTTTACTTTCAGCGGTTCCAGCCAGGGGCAGGTAACACTGCGCTTTACGGAAAAGGTCGGTTCTCAATCTGTTGTGACGGATATGGGAACGTATACGCTTCACCGGATGGTTGAGACGGATTTTTAATACCAGCTGCTGGCTTCTTCTAGCTTTTAGCTTTTAGCTACTAGCTTCTAGCTACTAGCTTCTAGCTTCTAGCTTCCAGCTACTTGCTTCCAGCTTCCAGCCTCTATCCTCTGACAGCAAAAAGCTAACAGCTAAAAGCTAACAGCTAAAAGCTAACAGCTAACGCCTATCACAAAGAAAGGTACAATAATGAAAACACATAGAGAACTACATGTATGGCACAAATCAATGCAGTTGGTTGTGGAAATTTATAAACTGGTAAAATTACTTCCAAAAGAAGAAACTTATGCTCTTTCAGATCAGATGCGCAGATCAGCTATTTCCATCCCATCCAATATTGCAGAAGGAAATGCCCGCGGATCCGAAAAAGATTTTCTTAGATTTCTTTATATTTCTCAAGGTTCTTGTGCAGAACTGGAAACACAGCTTCTAATCTGTCAGCAGCTTGGCTATATTCCTTCTGCGGAATTGGAGAATGCACTGAGAATGAACGTTGAAGTTTCAAAGATGCTCAGATCATTTATCGAAAAAATTAAAAAAGAACTGCCGGCTAAAAGCTAAAAGCTAATAGCTAAAAGCTAAAAGCTAACAGCTAAAAGCTAAAAGCTAACAGCTAAAATCCAGGAGCAAATCTATGGATGATAAGAACAGAAAAGTGAATGAAATATTTGCCGGGCTGGTTGTCCGGAAAGATCTGGCAAAGGAGATCCGCGGAAATCTGGCGGTGCCGAATTATGTGCTGGAATATCTTCTCGGACAGTACTGCGCCACCGCGGAAGAGGATGATATCAAAGCCGGTGTGGAACAGGTTAAGGAGATATTGCGGCAGCATTTTGTTCGACGGGAGGAATCCGAACTTACCAAATCGAAGATCCGTGAAAACGGGAGCCACAAAGTCATCGATAAAGTTCAGATCTCCCTGAATGCCCGCCGGGATGTCTATGAAGCCGATTTTGCTAATCTCGGAATCAAGGGCGTTCCGGTTGATGCGGATACCGTCAAACGTTATCCGAAACTCCTTGTCAACGGTGTATGGTGCATCGTAACGCTTTCCTATTATCACAGTGAAGATACAGCCTATTGTCCATGGCAGCTGGAATCCCTGAAACCGATCCAGCAGGCCCGGTTTGATGAACAAACCTACCTGGAAGGAAGAAAAGCCTTCACAACTGAAGAATGGAAGGATCTGCTGATCCGTACGATCGGTTTTGAACCGGATCTGCTGGATGAGCGGAAGAAAATGCTGATTCTGACCCGGCTGATCCCGTTCTGTGAACGGAATTACAACCTGATCGAGCTGGGACCGAAAGGAACAGGAAAAAGTCATATTTATTCAGACTTTTCCCCCCATGGGATCCTGCTTTCAGGCAGTGAAGTCTCCGTACCGAAGCTGTTTGTCAACAACTCCACCGGACGGATCGGATTGGTTGGTTTCTGGGACTGCGTTGCTTTTGATGAATTCGCAGGGAAGATCAAGACTCCGCAGCGGGAACTGGTAGATATCATGAAGAACTACATGGCGAACAAGTCGTTCTCCCGCGGGATCGATACACTGTATGGGGAAGCATCCTTTGCATTTGAGGGGAACACCAGCCATAACGTGCCTTATCTGCTGCGCCATGCAGATCTGTTTGATGATCTGCCGGCGGCATATCATGACTCCGCTTTTCTGGATCGTCTGCACAGCTATAACCCGGGCTGGGAAGCTGACATTATCCGAGGTGAACTTTTCACTGCAGGATATGGTTTTATTATCGATTACCTTGCCGAGGCACTGCGCAATCTCCGCGGGCTGGATTACAGCAACACGTTTGAACCATACTTCAAAATTTCCTCAAGCCTGTCGACCCGTGATAAGGACGGTGTCCGTAAGACATTCTCCGGGCTGATGAAGGTGCTTTATCCCGACGGAAAAGCGACCAAGGAAGAGATGCGTGTGCTGCTGGAACAGGCGCTTGAAGGCAGAAAACGCGTGAAAGATCAGCTGCTGCGGATCGATTCGACTTTCGAGAAGGTTTCCTTCAGCTATACGGATCTTGAAGACGGAAGCGTTCATGAGATCAGGACACTGGAAGAACGACAGTATCCGCAGTATTACGAACAGTTCGCAGTGGACGAACCGCAGCCGCAGATACCGGAAATTGATGACACTCCGCAGCCTGTTTCCCAGGAACCTGCTTCGGAACAACAGCCTGTTGAAACACCGGAGAACAAGTATCCGTTTGGATCCGGAACCAGGATCGATTTTGAAGATTTCCAGATAGGATTCAGCTTTGAAAAATATTTAGGTCCCTATTTTGAGGGGGCAAAGGATATTCAAATCATAGATCCATATATCCGCCAGCTTCACCAGTTTCGGAACCTGGTAGAGCTGCTGCAGTGCGTGATCAGACGGAAAGATCCATCCGAAGAAGTCTGTGTTATGCTGACAACCGGCAGGGAATCCGATTGGATGTATGAGCAGAGACAGAAGGAAAATCTGGAAGAAATGTATAAGATTTGTGAGACAGAGGGAATTAACTTTGACTATAAGTTCGATGACAGCATTCACGGCAGGGAAATTGAAACGGACACCGGCTGGAAAATTACGCTTGACCGGGGTCTGGACGTTTTTCAGAATTCCGGAGGTAAACTGAATGAGGTTTTCTCTTTTGCAACCGGCATGCAGGAACTTCGCCCATTGAAAAAGTTTTACATCATTTACACAAAGACCAGTGATTAATAGATCCGGAGATTTTCATGATAACAGGAAACACGACGATCCAAACTCTTCTGTGCGACATTACCAAAATCGATTCTGTTGAAGCGATCGTTAATGCCGCGAATAAATCACTACTCGGTGGCGGTGGAGTTGACGGAGCCATTCATAAGGCAGCGAGAAAGGGATTGCTGGCAGAATGCCGTGCGCTTCATGGATGCGAAACAGGGGAAGCAAAGATCACCGGAGCATACAATTTACCGTGTAAATACGTGATCCATACTGTTGGCCCTGTCTGGAAAGGCGGAAACCATGACGAAGCAATTTTATTGGCAAACTGCTATCGAAATTCACTGCAATTGGCAATGAAAAAGGGAATTCGCAGTATTGCTTTTCCATCCATATCTACCGGCATATACGGATATCCTACAGATCAGGCGGCTGAAATTGCAGTAAAAACAGTTATCCAATTTGTTATAGACAATCCTGATGCATTCGATGAAGTGGACTGGGTTTTTCTTACAAACGATTCCAGATCTTACTACATTGACGCACTTGCAAAATGGTTTTATATAAATGAGCCGAAAAATATACAGGAATATAACATCCAATTAGTCGGGTTTTATCATGAGAATGAAGCGTACGGCTGCTTCAGCAATTGGTATCCCGCGGAGTTTGATTACGCCGGGATCCACTATGTGAATTCTGAGCAGTTTATGATGTATCAGAAGGTTATGATGTTCCGCCGGTTTGATCTCGGTGAACAGATACTGCATACAACCGATCCGTTCAAATGTAAGAAGATTGCCGGACAGCATTTTCCGGAATTTGATTCAGATATCTGGGAAAAGACCTGCCGGACTGTTGTAAAACGCGGTGTCAAGGCTAAATTCCGGCAGAACCGGAATATCTTGTCTGAGCTTTTGGATACAGGTGATGCGATCCTTGCAGAATGTTCACTAAAAGATGATAAGTGGGGAATCGGTATCGATATTACTGATCCGGAACGGCTTGAAATTGAAAAATGGCGTGGGAAAAACTATCTTGGTGTCATTCTGATGGAAGTCCGTGATGAACTGCGGCTGGAAATGCTGCTGAATGGGAACAAGGTTCCGGAATACATAGATTACCGTGATGATGAATCCAGCCCCGTTTGGCAGATGAAAGCCGGCGAACTGAAACGGATCCCGCAGTATTACAAAGCGATCCATGCCTACAGTGATACGCTCCGAACGAAACATGAAAAGGATTGTTTCTATTATCAGGTTCCTTTGGAAGGCTGGGAATATTCAATGCAGAATAATATGGGCGGCGGTCTTCCGATCGGTGGGTTTTATGAGATGAAGCAGGAGATCCATGAAATCGCGGATCAGGAGAAACGTCTAAAATTAAAGAAGCCAGCTATTTAATGCTTGGAAACAATCTTTTACATTTCGATGCGGGAAATAAATCATATGATATTCTGTTTCTAACCGGATACGTGCCGGCTGGAGAAAAAAAATAAGCCGTATCCCTTGCTGATTACATCGGGCAATACCACATTTTTTGCAATTTGTCAACCGCCAATATTGGCGGTTTTCTTTTTTATCAAAAAGGTGTAGACTAAGTTTATCAATGATATCCCGGGGACTGGACCCGAAGGGGCCTGTACCCGACCGCAGGAGCGTCATCAGCTCGTAAGCGTCAAACAATACGCGTCTTGAAATGGCTCTGAAAATTTGTCATACTCTATGAGAAGTCTATAGATATCTGTAAAAATCTCGAGATTTCCACA